>JAYUYF010000067.1:0-2138 GCA_043752605.1 Roseiflexaceae bacterium | reverse complement strand
GGCGATCGAGACTTTGTAGATCCGCTCCCAGGGCCACTTGAAGTACGGGCCACCGGGCGGGATGACCTTGACCTGCGGGTACTTGTAGCGCTCGCGCTCCTCGGGCCGCAGATACTCGGTGTACGGATCTTCAACAGGTGCGCCTTCAAGCCGTTCAGCGCGGCCAAAGACCGTTTTCACCGCGCGCTCGTTCTGGTCGACGGTATAAATACCGGCTACGAGATAGCGCATCAGAAACCAGGCCCCAAAACCGAAGAACAGGCCGATTGTGAATGCCGCCATGGTGCCTCCTTCAGGCGTTGGGTTCGTATCACGTGCTAATCCAACCAGTAGAAGCTACGCAGGCGAGTGCCTGCCGGTTGCGCCAGTAGCCTCGCTCCCCCCGAACCTCCTCCCACAAGGGGCGAGGGGAGACGCAACCAGACCATCGGTCAACGCAGTTGCACCTAAGATTCGCTCACGAGGATTGCTCACAGGGGAAGCGCTTCTCGGAGAACGCGCTCCCGAATTCGAGTTTTCAGCATGGCCTCTGTACCGAGATCAACCGGCACAGAAAGTAATTCTTGTAAATCTATGAGGAGTCCACCGAGATCCAGAAGCGATCGACCTGCTTCGAGATCGACTAGCAGATCGACATCGCTCTGCTCATCTGCGGTGCCACGAGCTGCTGAACCAAAAATGCGGACGTTTCGTGCGCCATAGTGTGCTGCGAGCGCGAGAATTTCCGCGCGCTTCTCGCGCAGGAGTGTCGTGTGTTGCACAATAGCCTCCATTCCCACTCCGAACACGTTTCCGCTTACCCATATTGTAGCACCACGCGCGCCGTGTCACGCAGCGACCGAGGTCTGATCGCTGACACCTGCACGTTCGGCGGCCTGCCCCTTGAGCCCGAGAGCGAGCAGTGCCAGCAACGCCACAAAGCCGCCCACCAGCGCAAATGCGCCGCCGTAGCCGCTCACACCACCGCCCAGCGAGGCCGCCAGCGCACCCACCAGCACGCCGCCCATCAGCTGGCCAATATTGGTAAAGACGGTCAGCAGGCTCTGCGCCGATGCCCGGTCGGCGGCGCTGGCCTCGTTTAGCATCACATAGCGCAATGACGCGCCGAGCAGTACGCTCAGCCCAAGGCCAAAGGTGGCCGCCGAGAGGTAGAAGCTGACGTACGTCGGCACCAGCAAGCCGGCCAGCAGCAAGCCAGCACCCACCAGCGCACAACCGATGACGATCACGATCCGGCTGCCGACGTGATCGAGCGCGCGGCCGGCCAGTGGCGATCCAAACGCCATTGCCAGCACCACCGGCAGCAGCATAAAACTCGCGGTCGAGTTGCTTACACCAAATGCCGCCACCAGTAGCGCGGGCACAAACACCACCGCCGCCTCGGCCACACCGGCGCCAAATGCCACCGCAGTGATGATCCCCACCTGGCGCGAACTGAACAGCGCGAGATTGATCAGCGGGCTGGCAGCGCGCCGCTCGACGAGCAGTAACACCGGCACCAGCAGCAGCGCCGCCAGTAGGAAGGGCCACACGCCAGGACTGGCGATACTTGTGGCAACCTGTGTCGCATCGAGTTGGGTCAGCCCGTATGCCAGTGCTGCCAGCAGCGCAGTGATGATCACCACGCCGGGCAAATCAAAGCCGCGCGCTGTGGTGGGGCGGCGCTGCGGAATATGCCGCCAGGCGAGCGCGACGACCAACGCCGCAAATGGCAAATTGACAAAAAAGAGCCAGTGCCAGCTCGCGATCCGCAACAGCAGCCCGCCGATCAGCGGGCCGAGCAAAAATGCCATGCCAAACACCGCGCCGATCAGGCCCAGCGCGCGGCCACGCTGATCGGCGGGGAAGGTATCGCCGATCACAGCACTTGCCACCGGGAAGATCCCGCCTGCACCAAAGCCCTGTACCGCACGCCCGACAAGCATCAACTCGAACGACGGTGCGATCGCGACGATCAGGCTGCCGAGCGCAAACAGGAGAATGTTCAAAATATAGATCGAGCGCCGTCCAAACAGATCCGAAAGGCGTGCGGCGATTGGTGTGCCGATCAGATTGGTAAGCACGTAGGCCGAGAAGACCCACGAAAGTGCGCGTTCATCGACGCCAAACTGCACACCGATCGCGGGCAACGCCGGGCC
>JAYUYF010000066.1:0-2138 GCA_043752605.1 Roseiflexaceae bacterium | reverse complement strand
CTGGTCGGCAGCGGCCGCTGGCTGATCAGCAGCAACGGTGCGAGGCCACGCAGCCCGTCGACCAGATCGAGCACCGGGGCGTGTACGGTCGCCAGCGTGTCGAGCCGCCCTGTGGCCAGGTGCTCCAGATCATCGAAACACACGATCGGCGGGTGCGCGGCCAGCGATCCAAGATCCTGACGCAACAGACCGGCGGCGAGATTGACATCGCCAACCACGCCACTGGCAGCAACAAGATATTGCCACAGGTTGGCAGCACCCTGCTGATGCAGAAAGACGCCGAACGCAAATAGCAGGCTGTTGATACCATCGTTGAAGCCCGGCCGGAGCGTGTACCAGAAGATGGATTTGTCGCGCAGCCGGCTTACCGCCGTCGCGCCGACACTGGTTTTGCCCACCCCGCCTGGCCCGCTGAGTGCGACGGTTTGCCCGGCTGCCAGCGCCTGCGTCACACGCGCCACCTGATCGTCGTACCCGTACAGCACAGCAGGGGCCAGTGGCCGCTCCGCACGCAGCGCCGGGCGCAGCGCATCCAGGATCAGCGGCGCAAGCCGCTTGACCGCCGCATCGAAATCCCGGTAATGCTGCGATTTGGAACCTGGCAGCAGATGCGGCTGCTCCCAGATATCCGAGGTACGGTAGGGCTTGATATACGCGTGGAAGCAGCGCAGCTCGAGCACCAGATAGGCATAACGCGAATCGTCCGGGTCGCGCCGCACCTCGGTGATCGCAGCCAGCATCTCCTCGCGGCTCGCCGGGAGCGGTTCGCGCCATAAGGGTGCAGCAGCACGCCGAATCTCAGCTCGCAGCAGCTCACCACGGGCACGGGCGGTGACCGGGCGCGGCAATGCGTGCAGCGCGCGGCCAAGAAAATAGGGGCGCGCGAGCGGCGACTCCTCGCCAATCCGCTCTGGATCATCATGCCATTTCAACGCCTGTTTTACATGGCGCTCGAATACGGTGAGTGTTACCTCGCCCATAGGCGGAAGAGTTGTCATGTCGACCTCCGTGTGGCCCTGCGACACGTATGACAGAGAAGGGGCATACCCGGCCCTTTTGCCCATGTTCGGCACTATGCCATTTCTCGATGCAGGCGACCGTGGTGTGCGCGTCAATCTGCTGGTAAACGCCACGACGGCGCGCACCCGGCTCGAAGTGGCCCGACCACTACCGGCTGGCCCGCTCCTCTACACTTCGCCAGCCTGGCCGGTCGATGCAGCGGGTAATCGCACGCTGGTCGGCTGGTACGGCAAGGGAATCGTGGCGGTCGCCGACTACTTTAATGCGTTGAACTACCTGACGAATCCGGATTGGCGGACGTTCTTGCAGACACAGGTGACCGGGCCGATGATCGGCTCGTGGCACGAGTCGTCGGCCACAACCATCAGCGGTACACGGCAGCTCACCGGCACCCACCGCATGGGCCTGAACGCGGGCTTTCTCTATGTTGGCTACAGCCCGGCGACGGGTCAGTACCTCACCGGTGAGGTCGACCGCGGCGGCATCGACCCCGGCTGCCCGGGGCTCTAGCGCACCGCACACTCCCATAGTCGTTGGGTCAGCAGCAGAAGCGGGGATGCAATGCATCCCCGCTCTTTTGCGCCTGCGTCTTACGAGGTGCGCCCACTATCCAACGCGGTGCGTCTACCGGGCACCCTGCACGATGACGGTGTAGGTGTGCGTGGCAGAGGGGCTTGTGTTGGAGACCAGCACGTACAGCTTCCTGTTCCGAAGAACCAGACCTAACTGCCGTTCGCCTTCCGGGTTTGTCGCACAGCTGGAATTTGTGCCTTCGAAATAGCCTTTGTAGCGAACAACGTTGTCGCCACCAGATGACGTCGCCGAAAGGTTCCCAATCTCCATGGTATCTGTGAAGCTGATCTCGATAACCGCCGATGTCAGCGGTAGCAACGAGCCGGTCGAGCGCACCGTGCCCGGCCAACTTTCGATGCGATGCGTGCCGGTCAACGCTGGCTCGATACCACACGCGGGAAGTTGCAGCGCGGGGTGGATGCGGCGCTCCTTCTCGAACGCCTGATTTTTTGCCCAACGCCAGTAGGCATCACCGAGGTTAAGTGCCGTGGCAACATCTTCGGGCGTACCGCCAGCCTCGAAGATTGCTCGCAGATAACCCAGGT
>JAYUYF010000065.1:0-12717 GCA_043752605.1 Roseiflexaceae bacterium | reverse complement strand
GCGGGATCGCGCCCGCGCCCGCGCCCCGCGCCCGCCGGATCCTGCCCGCCCGCGCCCCGTGCCCGCCGGATCCTGCCCGCACCCGCTGGATCTCGTCCGCCTGTCGTCGGAAGAAATCGGAGAGAGGAGCACACCATGGCAGTGGCGACGATCGGTACCAGCCGGCGCGAGCAGGTCGGCTGGTTTTTTTACGATTGGGCGAATTCGGCGTTTTCGACGACGGTCGTGTCGGTGTTCCTCGGACCATATCTGACAAGTGTGACGCGTGCGGCCGCCGATGCCAGCGGTTTTGTGTATCCACTTGGTATTCCCATACGAGCCGAGTCGTTCTTCCCCTACATGATCTCGCTTTCGGTGCTGTTGCAGGTGCTCATCCTGCCAATTCTGGGAGCGATCGCCGATTATTCGCAGCGCAAGAAGCTACTGCTGGGGATCTTTGCGTACGCCGGGGCGATCGCGACAATGGCGCTCTACAGTGTGCGTGGCGACAATTATTTGTGGGGTGGCGCACTATTCTTGTTTGCCAACGTGGCATTTGGCGCATCGGTGGTCTTTTACAACGCGTTTCTGCCCGAAATCGCAGAGCCGGAGCAACGTGATGCGGTTTCGTCGTATGCGTGGGCGCTGGGGTATCTGGGCGGTGGGTTGCTGCTGGTGGCCAATCTGGTGCTGTTTCAGCGCGCCGAGAGCTTTGGCATCGCCGAGGGCGAAGCGGTACGGCTGAGCATGCTGAGCGCGGGCATCTGGTGGGCGGTCTTCTCACTGATCCCGCTCCTCATGCTGCGCCAGCGCCATGCATCGCGCCCGTTGCCGGCTGGTCAACAGGTACTGACGGTCGGCTTTCGGCAGCTGGCGCAGACGATCCGCGAGGCGCGCAAGTATCCGCACACGCTGCTGTTTCTGGCCGCGTATTTGCTCTACAACGACGGTGTCCAGACCGTGATTGGGCTGGCCTCGACATTTGGTTCTGAAGAACTCAAGCTCGAACAGACGACATTGATCAGCGGCATCTTGCTGGTGCAATTTGTGGCGTTTTTTGGCGCGCTTGCACTGGGTGGCATGGCAAAGCGCTTTGGCGCGCGCAATGTCATCCTCGGCAGCCTGGTGATCTGGTGTGTCACGGTGGCATATGGCTATGTGATGCCCGCCGGCGATCCGACACAATTTTATATCCTGGCCGCCGCGATCGCGCTGGTTTTGGGCGGCACACAGGCACTCAGTCGCTCGCTTTTCGCGCAGATGATCCCGCCGGGGCGCGAGGCCGAGTATTACAGCCTGTACGAAGTGAGCGAGCGCGGTACGAGCTGGCTGGGACCGTTGCTGTTTGGTCTGGCGCTGCAAACCACGGGCAGCTACCGTGTGGCAATCTTCTCGCTGATGATTTTCTTTATCGTCGGCTTTATCGTGTTGTTGCGCGTCGATGTGCCACGCGCAATACGCGAAGCGCAGCTTGTCGAAGCACCCGCTTCGGTGTAGCATGCGTGTTGGGAGCTACTGGCTTACATCGAAGGAGACTCAGATGGATTTTACGGCACATTACGATATGTTCCTCAACGAGGAGCACGAACTTTTGCGCAAGACGGTGCGCGATTTCGCCGAAAAAGAGGTTGCGCCACACATCCGTGAATGGGACCGCACGGGTGCGGTGGCGCACGAAGGCCCCGAAACGCGCGCACATATCCGGCCGATCATCAAACGCATGGCCGATCTGGGGCTACTCGGGATCTGCTTCCCCACCAGCCTGGGTGGCGCGGGCATGGATTACCTGGCGCTGGCGGTGGTCTGCGAAGAGCTTGAGCGCGTCGACAGCTCGCTGCGCGTGGTGTTAAGCGTCCATACTGGCCTCAACTCGATGACGATTTTCCAGTGGGGCACTGAGGAGCAGAAGCAAAAATACCTTGTGCCGCAGGCGAAGGGCGAGAAAATTGCGGCCTACGGCCTGACCGAGCCCGACAGCGGCACAGACGCGGGCGCGATGCGCGCCACAGCCCGCCGCGAGGGCGATCACTATATTCTCAACGGCGAGAAAATCTGGATCAGCCTGGCCGATATCGCCGATCACTTTATCGTCTTCGCCAAGACCGACCCCGAGAAGGGCAATCGTGGTATCAGCGCGTTTATCATCGAGCGCGAGATGGAAGGCTTCAGCAGCTATCCATTGCATGGCAAGCTAGGGGTACGTGCGGGCAATACCGGTGCGATCGTGTTTCAGGATATGCGCGTGCCGGTGGCGAATCGGCTTGGCGAAGAGGGCGAAGGGTTTAAGATCGCGATGGCCGCGATCGATAGCGGCCGCTATACGGTGGCGGCGGGTGCGACGGGCCTGATCCAGGCCAGCCTCGAAGCCAGCGTGCGCTATGCACGCGAGCGCCAGACCTTTGGCGTGCCGATCGCCGACCATCAACTGGTGAAGCGCATGATCTCGCATATGGTGCGTAAGCTCGATACCAGCCGTATGCTGGTGTATCGCGCGGGCTGGATGAAGAACAAAGGCGAACGCAACACACGCGAGACGACGCTGGCCAAATGGCACGCGACTGTCAGTAGCTTCGAATGCGCGGATGACGCGATCCAGATCCACGGTGCCTACGGCTACAGCGATGAATATCCGGTGGAGCGCTACCTGCGCAACGCGCGCGGCGCGATCATCTACGAGGGGACGCGCGAGTTGCAGGAGCTGTTGCAGGCCGATTTTGCGCTTGGCTACCGCGAGAACAAGCCGCTGCGCAACGAACTTCCGCCCTACAGCGCGGATGATTGGGAGTAGCCGCGCGATAGCGCGTGTTATAATGCAGCGTGTCATGAACGCAACCAATGGAGGATGCCTTGCATATTGTTGTCTGTATGAAGCAGGTGCCGCAGCAGAATTCGGTCAAAATCAACACTGATATGAGCATCGATGCGAGCGGCATCGACCAGATTATGAGTCTGTTTGATGAGTACGCCGTCGAAGAGGGGATCGTCTGGCACGAGAAGCTCGGCGGCAAAGTCACGATACTGTCGATCGGCGCGCCGGCGTGGGCCGAGCAGATGCGGCGGGCGCTGGCGATGGGTGCCACGGATGCACTACTTCTGAGCGACCCGGCGTTTGCCACGCTCGACAGTGTGGGCGCGGCGCGCGTGGCGGCGGCGGCGATTCAGAAGCTCGACGCTGTCGAGCTGGTAATCTGTGGCCGCAACTCGACCGACGATGAGACCGGTACCTTTGGGCCGGCGCTGGCGCGCGCGCTCGGCTGGGCACAGCTGACGTACGTAGGCAAGATTGCGGCGATCGATGGCGGTACAATCGTAGCCGAACGGCATCTTGAGGAGACTGTCGAGACCGTTGAGACCAAATTGCCTGCGGTGCTCACGGTCATCAAAGGCATCAATGAGCCGCGTTACCCATCGTTGTTGCGGATCCGCAAAGTCGCCAAGGCCGAAATCCCGACGATGAGCGCGGCCGATCTGGGTGCGGTCGTGTCGCCCACGGCGCTGGCCGGGCGCGTACCACCACCGCCACGGCCGCAGGGCGAGATGATCGCCGGGGCAGACAACGCTGCCAAAGTCAAAGCGCTGGTGCAGAAGCTCGCCGACGCACAGGTTATATAGGGAGACGATGATGTCAAATGATATCTGGGTTATATTCGAGAAGAACCCGGCCGGCGATGGCCCGGCGGCGATCACGCGCGAGTTGCTCGGCAAAGGGCGCGCGCTGGCCGATGCGGCGGGCGGCGAGCTGGCGGTGCTGGCGCTCGGCGCGGGCATCAGCGGCGCGGCGGCAGTCTGCGGCGCGTACGGTGCCGATACCGTGTATGTTGTCGACGACCCGCAGCTGGCGAGCTATACCACGGATGGTTTTGTCGGCGCGGCAGCGGTAGTCATCGAGCAGCACCAACCACAGCTGGTACTGGCGGGCCCAAGCTTCCAGATGCGCGATTTCGCGGCCGCGCTGGCGGTCGATCTCCGCAGCGGGGTCGTGAGCGATGCCAACAACATCACGATTGAGGGTGGCACAATCAGCGCGGTGCGCGGCAGCCACGGCGGCAATGTGATCAACACGGTGACGTTCACCGACGCGCGACCGGCGGTGATCACGGTTCGCAAGCAGAGCTTCGCCGAAGCCGCGCGCAGCGAGGGGCGCAGCGCCGAGATCGTGGCCGTGCCAATGCCAGCCGTGACGATCCGCACGACGGTCAGGAGCGTTGCGCCGCGCCAGGGTTCGGTGAACCTGGCCGATGCCGCGATCATCGTCTCGGGTGGGCGCGGGCTGGGCAGCTCGGAGAATTACTACAAACTGGTGCCCGCGCTCGCCGAAGCCATGGGCGCAGCGTATGGTGCATCACGCGCAGTAGTAGATGCCGGTTGGGTGCCATACGACCATCAGGTCGGCCAGACGGGCAAGACCGTGACGCCAAAGCTGTATGTAGCGGCGGGAATCTCGGGTGCCATCCAGCACCTGGCCGGAATGCGTGGCTCGCGCACGATCGTGGCGATCAACAAAGACCCTGATGCCGCGATCTTTCGCGTAGCGACCTACGGGCTGGTTGGCGATGTCAATGAGCTATTGCCATTGCTGACACAAGAATTGAAGAACCGGGCGGGGTAAGTGCGCGGTTTGGGGATGTCTATTCGTACGGCCGAAGCGCTGCTTCGGCCGTACGGTATTTGAAAGGAAAACCATGATGCAATACACACGGCTTGGCCAAAGCGGTATCAAGGTCTCGCGAATCTGCCTTGGGATGATGACCTACGGTGCCAAAAGTTGGCGCGAGTGGGTGTTGGAAGAGAGCGAGGCGCGACCATTCATCCAGCGCGCACTCGAACTCGGCATCACTTTCTTCGATACTGCCGATATGTATTCGCTCGGCGTCAGCGAGGAAATCACCGGGCGGGCACTGCGCGATATGGCGCAGCGCGACGATGTCGTGATCGCGACCAAAGTCTTCAATGCGATGGGCGACGGCGTGAACGATCGCGGGCTCTCACGCAAACATATTATGAAATCGATCGATAGCTCGCTACGGCGGCTCGAAACCGACCACATCGATCTCTATCAGATCCACCGTTTCGATTACGAGACCCCGATCGAAGAGACGATGGAAGCGCTGCACGATGTGGTGAAAGCGGGCAAAGCGCGCTACATCGGCGCATCAAGCATGTTTGCCTGGCAGTTTGCGACGATGCAACACACCGCCGAGCGCCACGGCTGGACGAAGTTTGTCTCAATGCAGCCGCATTATAACGCCGTATACCGCGAAGAAGAGCGTGAGATGTTGCCGCTCTGTGATGCGACCGGTGTGGGCATCATCCCGTGGAGTCCGCTGGCGCGCGGGTTGCTGGCGGGCAGCCGCCGCGATACTGGTGATGCGACGGTACGCGCGCGCACGGATGCGTTTGCGCACCAGCTGTACGCACGTGACGCCGATCTTGCGGTGGCAGCGGCGGTGGCACAGATCGCCGAAACACGCGGCGTTCCACCGGCGGTAATCGGGCTCGCGTGGCTACTCGGCAACCCGGTGGTCACCGCCCCGATCATCGGCGCGAGCAAGATCCAGCATCTGACCGATGCGGTGGCTGCGCTCGATGTGACGCTCACCAGCGAGGAACGGCTGGCGATTGCCGCGCCGTATGTGCCACATCCGGTGTTGGGCCACACGTAGGGACGCATCCGCACGGTCGCATGGCGGACGCCATGCCGGGGGCGGACGCCATGCCGGGGGCGCACGCCACGTCGGGGGCGGACGGCACGCCGGGGGCGGACGCCACGTCGGGGGCGTCCCTACGGTTGTGGCAGGGGCGTGGGTAATTCCGGTATCGGCGGCACGGGCGTGGGCGGCAGGGGCGTGGGTGGTTCCGGTGTCGACGGCACACGTGTGGGTGGCACGGGTGTCGGCGGCACACGTGTGGCTACTGGTCGGCGCGGCGCGAGCGTCGCAGTTGCGCTGGGCGGCACGGGTGTGGCTGATGCTACAGGTGATGATGTCGGCGGTACGAGCGTCGCGCTGGCCGTTGGGGTGGTCGTCAGCGTCAGCGTCGGCATCGGCGTCGGCGTCGGTAGCACGCGTGTCGCGCTGGACGTCGGCGGTACTGCTGTAGCACTGGCAGTCGGTGTGGCCGTGGGCGGAATGACAATCGCACGAGCGCGCGCACCAAGCGTCGCCGCGCCCTGCGGGTCGATCGCGACAATCCCACCGATCCCGAGTGCAAGCGCCGCCACTGCCGCCGCGATACGCAGCGGCCAGACTGGCAGGCGCGTGGGCGATGGTGGGCCGCCGAGTACCTCGGTGGTAGGCGTGCTGGCGATCACCGCGTAATTACGGCGGAATTCGGCCGAAGCCGTCTCGGCATCGAGGCCAAGATATGCCGCATAGCGACGCACCATGCCATCAGCGAGCGGGCCACGCGGCAAGAGCGAGAACTTATCATCCTCCATCGCCTGGATATAGTACATTCGCACGCGGGTGTCGAGCTCGGTCTGCACCAGTGTTGTGCGGCGGCGCTGACGGGCGGCGCGCAGCCGCTGGGCGAGCGGCAACATTTGCAGGTCGGCCGCGCTCAATTCTGCTTCGGGCTGCTCCTCGCGCAGATTGCCGAGCAAGCGCACCTCTTCACCATGCGGAATGAATAGCCGTTCCTCGTCTGTCAGCGGAGCCTGTGTGCGCCGCACGACCAGTGGAACCGGCGGGGCAAGTGGTTCGAGATCTGGCGGCAGCGGCTCGCTGATCGGCGCAGGCGCAATCACGGCTGCCGCTTCAACTTTCTTTGTACGACGCGTTTTGCTGGCAGGTGCGGCTGGCGTGCTAGCGGCGAGGCGGCTGTTGAGCCGCGCCATGAGTTCGGCGCTGCGAAATGGACGCGGCAGGAAATCGATCGCACCGAGCTCGAACCCGCGTACGACATCTTCCTCGAGCGCCGCGCTGCTGACAACCATCATCGGCGTGCTACGTGCATGTGCGGCGAGCAGCGCCCAGCCTTTACCAAACTCAACCTGCACGTCAAGCAGCGTCAGATCATAGTGTTCGGTCGTGAGCAGCCGCTCGGCCGCTTCGGTGTGCTCGGTCGTCGCCACGCGATGGCCCTGTTCGCGCAGTTGCGTAGCAAGATGGACGCCCAGTGCCGGATCGGCGTCGATGATAAGAATATGCGCCATGAGCCCCCGTCTGCGCCACACCTGCGACGTGTACACGATTGACACCCCTGCGGTGGCGCGCTATTATACCACGCCACACCAGACAAACAGGAGCAACACATGACAACGCGTGTCATAGGGTACGGGCTTGGGCCGATCGGGATCGGTATTCTGCGGCTGGCGATGACTCGCAGCGCGTTGCGCGTGGTAGGTGCGGTCGATCTCGACCCGGCCAAAATCGGGCACGATCTCGGGGCGATCTGCGGTGGGGAAACACACGACGTGGCGGTCGTCGGTGATCTGGCAGAAGCACTTGCGGCACAGCCGCAAGTCGCGCTCCACGCCACCGGCTCAGCGCTCGAGCGCGTCGCACCGCAGTTGCACGCGTTGATCGAGGCCGGGTTGCACGTCATCTCGACGTGCGAGGAGCTTTCGTATCCGTGGGTAGCCAATCCTCAGATCGCGGCCGATCTCGATGCGGCGGCGCGGCGGCGCGGTGTGGTGGTGCTGGGCACGGGTGTGAATCCCGGGTATGCGATGGATGCACTACCGCTCATGTTGACTGCACCATGCACGATTGTCCGCAGCGTACGGGTGCTGCGCGTCGTCGATGCCGCCAGGCGCCGTGGGCCGTTGCAACGCAAAGTCGGGGCCGGGCTAACGCCTGATGCATTTGCGGCGCGTGTAACCGATGGCAGCGTGCGTCACGTCGGCTTGCCCGAATCGCTCCAGATGCTGGCCGGCGCGCTGGGCTGGAATCTCGATTCACACAGTGATACGATTCAGCCAATGATCGCCGACCGTGCGATCGTCACCGAATACGTCCAGGTCGCACCTGGCCAGGTCGCCGGGGTGCATCAGATCGCACGCGGCTTTGTGGCGGGCCGCGAAGTGTTGACGCTCGAATTGCGCATGTATGTTGGCGCGCACGACCCGCAAGACACGATCATCATCGATGGCGATCCGGCAGTCCATACCACTATCCACGGGGGGCTGCACGGCGATCTGGCCACCGCCGCGATGGTCGTCAACGCCGTCAACAGTCTCAGCCACGCCCGCCCGGGCCTGGCGACGATGGATACCCTGCCGCTGGTACACTGGCGGGGCTAGGACGCCCTACGTCGGCTGCACCTCGTGATGTTCCGCAGTCTGGTGTATGGACGCAGCATGCTGCGTCCATGCCGGTTCACACACTCGAACCGCACCCACGACCAGAATTCACACTTGACAAATACAAACATTTGTTCTATTCTCAGACCTGGGAGGGTCTCGTGTGATTCGGCTGGGGATAGCATCAATCGGGGAGCTACACGCGGGCCAGCGGCACCAGGATGCCGGTAGTGCGACCGCGCTCCTGCATCTGCGCGACACAATCGAGCATCTGGCGCGCCACCAGATCCTGTGCTACCGGATCCCTGCCAGTGTGGTGCGCGCCGCGTGCGCGGTTGACCAGCACGTATTCCTGGCGACGATTGGCGCGCGTGCCCGTGATCTTGGGATGCGGCTCACCGCGCACGCGGGTATGGGCTGTGCGCTGGGTGCCGCAGACCACGAGAGTGCCAGCGCCAGTGTCGCCGGGCTGACGCAGATCGCCAATGTACTCGACGCGCTGGGATGCGGCAGTGCGGGCACGATCGTCGTCCATCTGGTGGGGAGTATTCACGATTCGCAGGTACCAGTACGCTTCGCGCGGCGTTACGCAGCGCTACCCGCGCAGGTTCAGCAGCGGCTGGCGATCGAGCCCGACGGTGCGGGCTGGTCGCTTGGCGATCTGCACGTGCTCCACGTGCAGTGCGGCATCCCGATTGTGCTTGATGCGTTGCATCTGCAGCTCAACAATCCGCAGCGCATCAGCGTGGCCGAGGCACTGCGGATTGCGCTCGGCAGCTGGCCCACAGATGTGCGGCCAAAAGTGCATCTGAGTACGCAGCGCACCGAGGCGCATACCCGGCCAGGGCGCGCGGGTCAAGCGTACCGGATTATCGCACCACGGCGCGGCGAGCACGCCGATTTTCTCAATCCGTTCGAGGCGGGAGCGTTGCTGGCTGCGGCGCGTGGAGCACGCCCGTTTGATCTCATGATCGAAGCGCGCGCCGGCGATCTGGCGCTTATACGACTACGCGAGGATCTCGACCGCTACCAGCCAGCGTTGGCAGCGCTGGTAGGTTGAGCAAGCAGGAGCGAGGAACGTATGACAACAGGGAATGATGCGCGAGTGCTGGTGTGCGTGGTACCACGGCGCGCCGATATGGAGCGGATCCAGATCGAGCGCTGGTACCGCCTGCCGCTGGCGCGCGCACCACAACAGCTGGCGGCTGATTATCTGGCATTTTACCAGACGGCGGCGCACGGCAGCGAGCGCTGGAGTATCCGCACGATCGCGCGTATTGAGCGGATCGATGTCGTCAGGCGTCTCGACTTACTGCCGCGCGAACCAGATCATCCGCGTGCAGCGCAGGCCTATCTACGCTTTGGGCTTTGCGCGCCCGCAGCATTGCCCACGCCGCTGCCCAGCAAGACACTACGACGGCTGACGTTTATCTGCACCACACTCGGCGCGTTGTATCAGGCGCGTGATGTGGCCGATCTCGTAGGGTACCGGCCACAGATAGACTACGATGTGGCGGGGGCGGGGGTGCGGCGCTAAAACTCGATACCGGGCTGCGCTTTGATGCCCTGCTGAAAGGGATGCTTGATCTCGCGCATCTCGGTGACCAGATCGGCATAATCGATCAGCGGCTGGGGGGCATCACGGCCAGTAATGATCAAGTGGAGTGTTGCCGGACGATGGGCGCGCAACCATGCCACGACCTCGTCTACATCGAGCCAGCCAAGAGTCAGTACATAGGTAAATTCATCGAGCAGAAAGACATCGAATTCGCCTGCGATGATCGTCTGCTGCGCAGTCTGCCAGCCATGGAGCGCCCTGGCGCGAGTCTCATCGATATCGCGGCTCGTCCAGGTGAAGCCATCGCCCATCGGCGTCAGCGGGATGCCAAGCTGCGCGGTGAGCCGCAACTCGCCAAAATTAGCATTCTCGTGCTTGAAGAACTGGATCCCGCCGACGCGCATACCGCGACCGTGCGCACGCATCAACACGCCAAGTGCGGCGGTTGTCTTGCCTTTGCCGTTGCCGGTGTTGAGGAGAACCAGACCAGTGCGGGTTGGGGATGTCATTGCTGTATTCCTGGAATGATTGCGAGGCGACGCCGTAGGGACGCAGCATGCTGCGTCCCTACGAGCGGGATCAGCGCGGTGCCATATAATGCGAACCGACCGCGATGTAGCCGTAGCCAGCCTTCACCAGTTCATCATAATCGGGGATCATACGGCGGCCGTCCATCACCAGATACGGTGGCGGGACGGTATTTTCGATCGTGCGTGAAAGACCGCGAAATTCCTCCCAATCTGTCGAAATAAACAGCATATCGCTGCCGACCAGCGCCTCGCGTGCCGAGTCAAAGTACAAAATCTTTTCAAACAGGTGATTCTTGTGCGGGTCAAGGAAACGCCGCGCCTCGCTGGTGGCCATCGGGTCATAGGCACGGATCTCGCGCACACCACGTGCGAGCAGTGCCTCAACCACCTTGAGTGCCGACGAATCGCGCATGTCATTGGTGCGTTGCTTGAAGGCCAACCCGAGCAACGCGACACTCTTCTGATTAAAGCTCACCCCCGCCTCGCGGATTGAACGATCGATCAGATACGTTTTCTGGTACTCATTGATGTTGAAGACCGACTGGAGCACATCGGTGGTCTGGCCGGCGCTCTTGAGTTGATAGATCAGCGACTGGATATCTTTGCCAAAACAGCTGCCACCCGCACCGTTTGAGACATAACTGCCCCAGGTACTGATGCGGGTATCGGCCGTCACCCCACGTTTGAGATCTTCCATCCTGATATTGTCAAACGTCTCGCCGAGCCGTGCACCGACACCATTCCAGAACGAAATGTAGGTCAGCAGCAGCGTATTGGCCACATACTTGATCGACTCGGCCGTCTCGGGTGTGGTTTCGATGTAGCGAATCCGGACGTGGTTGACAAATTGCGAGTATATTCGGCGAATGATACGGAAATCTTCTTCGGTATCGGCACCAACGACGACACGATCCGGGCGACGCGATTTCTCGACCGCATCGCCCTCGGGGAGAAACTCTGGGTTCGACGCGATGCCAGCGTTGGGGACATTGTGCTCACGCAGCACCGCTTCGAGCTTACGCGCCGTACCGATTGGTACGGTACTTTTATTAATTAGAACAACCCGGCGCTGGTCTTTGCGTTTGGCCAGCAGATCGGCGAGGAAGTGTGTCGCGTCGAAGTAATAGCTCAGATCTGAGGAGCCATCAGGGTTTGGCGGCGTCGGCAAACACAAAAACAGTGCATCCGTGCCTTCGATCACATCCGTGATATCGTTACGAAAGAACAGATAGCGGTTTAGGTTCTCCTGAATAATCGTCGGCAGGCCGGGCTCATTTACATAGTGGTTGATCTGGTCACGCTCACCGCTCGAGTAGGCGGCGATCCGGCGCTGATCAATATCGTAGGCGTAGACCTCGTGGCCATACTCCGAGCAGACCGCAGCGTGGGTCAGGCCGACGAACCCGGTCCCGACGACGATAATTTTCACAGCGGATACTCCTTTATCTTGATCACTGGCTTGTGATTGCGGCGTTTTCGCTGACGCACATCAAAGCCACGCTGCTCATACCATCCAAACGCAACTCAGCGTGAAAGGTCACGCACGATTAAATTATCGAAACGTATCTCGACACCCGATTCACTAAACGAGTTCGCCGCAAAAGCGACCTCACCACGTGCAAAGGTATCATCTTCGACGGTATCGACAAGCTGATCGTTCACATAAAACTCGAACGTGTTACCGCGCATTTCGACACGTAGCTGATTGCTCTCACCCAGTGGCGCAATCGCATCGTTCTCGGTCCACGATACCAGTGTCGTCCATTCATTATTGATGAGCAGATCGATCTGGTAGCTACGCTCACCATTGACGACAAACATATAGAAATTGTCATCATCCTGCATACGGAACAGGAGCGCCGCAGCGCCATCGGTCGGCCCGCTGATAGTTGTATCGATGGCGACCGACGCATCAGTATAGCGGTCTTCGAGCGGCTCCCAGGTAATATATTCAGTGGTGCTGATCGCAATCGCGTACGCGCCATCGACAAAACGATAGATCGCACTTTCCGTCACGGCAGGTTCAAACGGACTCAGCGCGGGGATGTCGAAATTCTCGCGCACGACGACCGCGCCTTCACTAATTGCCGTTGCTAGCGTTGGCACCGGGCCTTTACCACCCGTACCATCATCTTCGGGAAGCGGCGTCGGCGGGTCTTCGCCTGGCTCAACCGTCGCAACAGCGGCCTCGAGCGTCGCTTGAACCGACGTGCCGACGTCGCTGACCTGGTTGCCAAGCATTGTCAGCAATCCAAAGCCAATCACGCCGCATATCAGCAAACCCAGCCCAAGCCCACCGAGCCCGAGGATCCAGATCAGTGGATTTGACGGCTTTTTGGTGGGTGTGACCGGCAGCGGCGGATGCGGCGGCGGCAAGATCGGGCCTGGATTTTCGACGGGCGTGATGA
>JAYUYF010000064.1:0-2142 GCA_043752605.1 Roseiflexaceae bacterium | reverse complement strand
GCACGCATATCTGGTCGCGGCATTGTCATCCTCCGTGCTTAGTCGTGTGGGCGAAACAGAAAGATCGCCGCTTCCTGCGCAAACAGCATGCGTCCCGTCACTACATATCCGAAGTATTCAAAGAAGGGGACGTTCCGTGGACGGGTTGTTTCCAACCAGATACCTGCTGATAATACGTGCATCTTCTCCCACTGATGTACGGCATCAAACAGCAATGTCGCATACCCCTGTCCGCGATAGTCCCGATGGACGGTGATAAACTCCAGCAGCGCATGTGCCTGTGGAGGCCGATAGGCTGCCCGTTGTCGTTCGTGCTGTCCGGTACGCCAGACGACGCCCCAGCCGCAGTGTGTGCCTACTGTCAATAGCCAGCTCCACCAGGCACGGAACGCAAATGGCACCTGCGGGCGCGTGAGCAGCGCAACACCGATAATCACATCATCAACGATGATGACCCAGGCCAGCTGTTGCGTTTCGATGTGCACGTGGAGCGTTGCCAGAAACCAGGCAGCGAGACACCGTCGATAGTGTACCTCCGACGTGCCAGCGCATATGGCCCGCATGCCTACGTCGTCAATGAACGCGTCGATCAGCAATGTGGTAACAGCAGGTACGTGGGTAGCATGCAGCGAGAGCACATTGACGGTCATGGCAGGCGCTCCCCTTCGGGTCGGAAGGGTGCTTCTTTGAGCAGGTGACCAATCAGCAATTTGAGGAACAGGAAGGGAACAACCCATTCAAGGCCAGGGGTTGGAGCGAACAAAACATTGAGAAGAACGACACCCGCGTAACACATAAAGGCGGTTGGCCGCTGTAAATACAGTGGTGTGTGGAGAATGATGAGCGTTGCGGCAACGAGGTAGCCATAGAACAGGAGGAAGAACCACCAGGCAACACCGGGAAACAGCCACACAAGCAGTACAAGATGGATGCCATGTGGGAGGACAAAGACGAGGTGTTGCCACCATCCCTGGCCTTCACGATGGTACCAGCATTTTGCCGTGGAGGTGGCATTGGTGATCACTCCTCCACTCAGGTCAAGGGCTAAGAGGGTCACGATCACGATCTGAATACGTGTCGGTTCGTCTGGGAAGCGTATGAAGAAAACAAGGAGCGCCATTGTGATAAGCACAAGCCCGCCAAGCAGTTGCAGCCATTCTTCCGCCGCCGTGGCTCCTGGCCCGACAAATCTATCCCAGAGCCCTAGCCAACCTGTTCGCGGTTCTGGGGATGCCCAACGGATGTGCATACCGATACTCCTTCCAAGGATAATAACTGACTGGTCAGTTATTAATGTAACAGCGTAATAAAGGTTTTGCAAGTCGGTACCCTCACCTAACAATGTGTTCAGCCGACCGTCTACGGCGCGAGATCGATCGCATTTGAACGTTTACTTATGCTGCGCACCTTCGCCGGCGGCTAAACACTATTCGGTGGGCGGCGGGCGACGATAGCTATATGGTAAACGGTGTCGAACGTTGGTACCACATTGTGCAATCTGTCAGGACTCCTCGGAACCACACCGCGTACGTGTCGGTGTGGTTGTGTCGCGGAGGGCTGGTATGACAACACAAACTCTGCACGCCCCGGCGAGCGTCTACGAACGATTGCACGTGGTCGCCGTACACGAGCAGACCACCATCGAAACCATAGCGCAGCGATGGCTCGTCGAACACGCGGCAATTACGTCGCCGATGAGCGATCGCGAGCGGGTGCACGCGGCATGACGCGCTGCTGGCACGCTTGCCGAACCGAGCGCATTTATGCGTCAGCTCGCCAGCGAATCGACGTTGACGCTCGAGGAAGCACGCGATCCTCGAGCGTGCTGGCGGGAAACCACTGAGCGAGATCATCATTGCTATGCGCGGCTCACAGACGTGACATTGCTTTTCGTGCCAGTTGCGCGGCGCGCCAGCACGGAGAGGGGAAACGTGCACCCAGCATATGACGCAGTTGCACGGACGGCGCGACTGGCGTATCATGGAAGACATGATGATCGACGCAACGCCAATACAATATCAGTATCCTGAGGTGAATGAGAGTCTGCTGGCCGACGTGGTCGCCCGGATTCGTGCGGTCGGCACGCCCGAGCGGATCGTGCTGTTTGGCTCGCGTGGGCGTGGTACCGCGCGACCGCACAGC
>JAYUYF010000063.1:0-2147 GCA_043752605.1 Roseiflexaceae bacterium | reverse complement strand
CGTGTACGAGAGCAACGCATACGAGCGACTGATCGGTGTCATCCGGCAGGTTGGCCGTATTGCGACCGGCGCGGATCTCGACACGCTGTTGACGCGCGCGCTCGACCTGTGTATCAACATCACGGGTGCGGTGGCGGGTACATTGTACCTGTATGATGCCCAGCGGGATGAACTGGTGTTTCGGGTCGTACAGGGCGATGAATCCGGTACCGCATTGCGTGGGCGGCGCTTCCCGGCGGATCGCGGCGTGGCGGGGGCCACATTGCGCTCGGATACGCCTTTGTACATCGCGGATGTCACACGCGACGACCGCTGGGAGTCGCGGCTGGCAAGTGGCTCTGCGCTGGCTATTCAGTCGATGTATTGCCTGCCGTTGGCGATCGATGCGCACCCGGTGGGGGTGGTGCAGGTCTTCAACCCGGCACGCGCGAATGTGGACGACCGTGAGACACCGTTGCTGTTGCAGATCGTCGGCAACACGATGGCCGGGCTGATCGAGAAAGCACGCCTAATCGACGAAGCGCAGCAGCGCGAAGCACGGCAGCACGCGCTGCTCGAGATCCAGGCGATGCTGACAACGACACTCGACCGCAACGAATTGCTGCACCTGATTATGGAGAACGCGCGGCGGCTGATGAACGTCGAAGCGACATCGGTGTGGGAGCTAATCACCGATGACGAGACCGGCGAGCAGCATTTGCAATCGCATGTGGCCACGGGCGACCACGGCGCGCTCGTCACGGGTATTCGGGTGCCGTTTGGGCAGGGGATCATTGGCCGTGTCGTCGAGACCGGCGCGGCGATGCTGGTTGAGGATGTCGAGCACGATACGCGCCACTACCAGGCGGTCGATGAGAAGAGCGGGTTTCAGACGCGCTCGATCCTGTGTGTGCCGCTGCACGCGCCGCGCATCCAGCTTGGGCCGGAGCGTGGCACGGTCGAGGCGCGCACAATTGGTGGCGCGCAGGCGCTCAACAAGCTCGATGGCCATTTTGGGCGCGAAGATGTGGATCTGTTTGTCGCGTTTGCCAATCTCGCAGCTACCGTGCTCCAGCTCTCGCAGCTGTATACCGAGACGTACGATCTGATGATGGGGATGATCAAGGCGATGGCGGGGGCGGTCGATGCACGTGACCGCAACAATCAGCAGCATTCGCAGCGGGTCTCCGATTTCTCGGTGGCGATCGCGCACGAACTGAGGTTGCCGAGCGCCGAGATTTACCACGTGCGGATCGGCAGCCTGCTACACGATATCGGCAAAATCGGCGTGCCGGATGCTATTCTTGATAAACCCGGGCGGCTTGATGAGAGCGAATTGACCGAAATGCGCAATCATACGGTCAAGGGGGTTGCGATCATGGGGCAGGAGGAATTGACCCGCCTGCTGCGCCGTGAATTGCCCGCGCTGCTCCAGCATCATGAGCGACTGGACGGGCGTGGTTACCCACACGGGCTCGCAGGCGACCAGATCACGCAGATCGCGCGGATCGTCGCGGTGGCCGATGTGTTTGATGCGCTGACGAGCGAACGACCATATAAAGAGGCGTGGACCGCCGATGCGGCGATCCACTTTTTACACGAACGAAGCGGCATTGAGTTTGATGCCGACGTCATTGCGGCGATCGAGCGGGCGCGGCTGCAAGGCCAGATCGTCACACAACTCGAGCGCACGCACGGCGTGACAGGAGCAACCCTATGAAACCCATTGTGGCACTGGTGGGCCGACCAAACGTCGGCAAGTCGACATTCTTTAACCGCCTGATCGGCGAGCGGCGCGCGATCGTCGAGGATATGCCGGGCACGACGCGCGACCGGTTGTATGGCGATACGCTTTGGAACGGACGGACGTTTACGGTCGTCGATACTGCTGGCCTGCTGTTGCAGGACGATGACCTGACCGAGGGCACGCCGCACATCGAGATCGCGCTGCGCGTGCGCGAGCAGGCCGAGCTCGCGATCGCCGAGGCCGATGCGATCATCCTGGTCGTCGATACCCGCGAGGGGATGACCGCCGCCGACCAGGCGGTGGCCGATATGCTGCGCCAGTCGCAGAAGCCGGTGGTGATCGCCGCAAACAAGGCCGACAATCGTGAACGCACGTTTGATGCGGTCGAGTTTTATGCGCTCAACCTGGGCGAGCCGATCCC
>JAYUYF010000062.1:0-5564 GCA_043752605.1 Roseiflexaceae bacterium | reverse complement strand
CAATAATTGCGCCCGGAAGCGTCGACGATGCCGCCGCCCGGCTGATCCGCGCCCGCGCCGCCGGGGTGGCGTCAAGTTCAGTAGCAGAGCTTACGCAGCAGGTGAAGCTCTGGCTGATGCAGCGCGAGCAGGGTGGGTCGATCGCCGATCTGCCGCTGGCTGCGAGCGCGGGGCTGACGCGCGCGGCACAGGCTGCGCACCTGGCGCAGATCTTCGCCGAGACGCTCACGCGCCAGTCTGCAGGAGAAACGTAATGTGCGGTATCACCGGGATCTGGCATACCAGCGGCGCGCCCGCTGACCCGCAGCGCCTGCGCACCGCCACCGATCTGCTGCGCCATCGTGGGCCGGACGATGAGGGCTACCTGTTTGTCGAAACCCGCAGCGCGCATACACAGCTGCTCGGTGGCCCGGCCACCGATGCCGCGCTCGGCCTGCCGACGATCGACACCGCCACCGCCACCGGCGATCTGGCGTTTGGTTTCCGCCGCCTCGCGATCATCGATCTGTCGCCCGCTGGCCACCAACCGATGGCAAGCGCCGACGGCCGCGCCTGGCTGGTGTTCAACGGCGAGATCTACAATTACCGTGAACTGCGCGACGAGCTGCGCGCGCTCGGGCATACCTTTCGTAGTGCAAGCGACAGCGAGGTGCTGCTGGCGGGCTATACGGCCTGGGGTGCGGCGCTGCTGCCACGCCTGAACGGCATGTTTGCCCTGGCGATCTACGATACCGCCGCGCGCACCCTGCTGCTCGCGCGCGACCACGCCGGTATCAAGCCACTGTACTACAGCTGGGACGGTACCACGCTCGCGTTTGCCTCCGAAATCAAGGCGCTGGTGGGTCGCCACGCGCTGCCATTCGCGCCGGACGACCAGGCGATCTACCGCTATCTGCTCAGTGGCGAACTGCCCGACCCGCGCAGCGGCACGACCTTCTTCCAGGGCGTACACGCCCTTCCGCCCGGTCACGCGCTCCAGATCCAGCGCGGCGAAACGCACCGCTGGATCTGGTGGCAGCCGCTCGCCGACGAACGCAGTCTCAGCGCCGCCGCCGCCACCGCCGAATTCCGCGAGACGTTCACCGATGCGGTGCGGCTACAACTCAACAGCGACCGGCCGGTCGGCACCTGCCTCAGCGGCGGACTCGATTCCTCGTCGATCGTCTGCGTCGCCAATCGGCTGCTCGGCGGCGCGGCCAGTGCGCGGCAGAAGACCTTCTCGGCGGTCTATGCGAGCGATGGTCGACATAATGAGCGCTTGTGGGTCGACCGTGTGGTGGCCGCGACCGGCGTCGATGCAACTTTCACCTGGCCCGACGCCGACGGGCTGCTGGCCGATGCCGAGCGCCTTGTCTGGCAGCAGGACGAGCCGTTTGGCAGCACCAGCATCTTTGCCCAGTGGTGCGTGATGCGCGCGGTACGCCAGCGCGGCGTGATTGTGGTGCTCGATGGTCAGGGCGCGGATGAAGTGCTGGGCGGTTACAGCCCGTATTTACCGCACGTGGCGGATGCGTTGCGTGCGGGGCGGATCGACGAAGCGCTGACGCGCGCGTTGCTGGCTGGCTCGCGTGCCGGGGTCAATCCGTGGCGCTTGCTGGCGTTTGCGGGCGCGATGCAGCTTCCGGCAGCAGTACGCAGCCAGTTACGGCGTGTGCGGCCCGGCGCGCAGCCCGATTTTGCCCCGCTCCAGCGCGATCTTGTGCGCGCCAATGATGCCACCGCACCCCACGAATGGCACGACTGGGAGGCGCAGCGCACGCTGCACGATGAGCTTGCGGCGCAGGTCGAATGGAGCAGCCTGCCGCACCTGCTGCGCTACGAAGATCGTAACGCCATGGCCTGGGGGGTGGAGTCGCGCGTGCCGTTTCTCGATACGCGGCTGATGGCGCTGGCGGCGGGCGCGGCCGCGCCGTACCGCGTGCATCGCGGCTGGACCAAGTGGGTGTTGCGCCAGGCGATGGACGGCATCCTGCCCGACGCAGTAACCTGGCGTAGTCGTAAGGTAGGATTCGAGACCCCTGAGGCCGATTGGATGCAGGCGTTGCTCGCCGCGCGCCCGCAGCTGTTTGCCGACGGCGCGCGCAGCGGGCGGTACCTCGACCTTACCAGTGTGCGCGCGCAGATCGCCAGCGGCAGCGCCACCGCGCGCGAGAAATGGCGGCTGTGGCGCTGGGTCAACCTCGAGCTGTGGCTCACAGTCTGGTGGGCAGCGTGAGCGCAGGAGCACGTGCGCCTGCACTGGTAGCCGGACTGCTGCTGCTCTTCCCTGGGTTGCTGCGGCTCGATGCGCCAGCACTCTGGTGGGACGAGGGCTGGACGCTCACGGTCGCACGGCAGCTGGCCGAGCGCGACCTGTACGGCCGTTTGCTGCTCGGCGAGCCCAGCAGTGCCGGGCTCAACGCATCGTATCCAGTCACCGCCGCCGTCGCCGCAATCTTCAACGTGCTTGGCATCGGTATCTGGCAGGGTCGCCTGTTCGGGGTGCTCTGCGCTGCGGTTGCGGCGGCCGCGCTGTGCGCGCTCGCCAGCCGGCTGGTCAGCCGCAGCGCAGCCTGGTGGACGCTCGCGGTCGTGCTGCTGCTCAGCGGTTTGCCGCAGCTCAATATGTTGCTGCTTGGTCGTCAGGTGCTGGGCGAGGCGCCGCAACTCGCCGCGCTGCTGCTGGGCTACCTGGCGCTGCTGGCGGCGCTCGGCGGCCGCTGGTGGTGGGGTGTGGTGGCCGCCGTACTGTTTGCGCTGGCGATAGTGATCAAGACGCAGACCGCACCCTTCCTGCTGGTCTCGCTGCTTGTGGCAGGTGGTGCCGCCGTGCTGGCGCGCCGCTGGCGGGCGGTGGCGGTGCTGGCGGCCAGTATACCACTGTGCTACGCGGCCTACCAGACGTGGGTCTGGCTCCAGATAGCACAGACCGGTTCGCGTAGTACCGGTGATGCACGCGGCACCGTCAGCGGGCTGGCCGAGGTGATGGGTCTGGTGCTGGTGCCGGCCAACCGCTGGTACGCGCTCGGGATCGTGGGTACCTTTGGCCTGCCCACTCTCGTGGGGCTGGCGCACGGCGGCTGGCGCTGGTGGCTGGCGCGTGCTGCGGGTGCAACGCCCGAGCGGATTGTGACGCTCGCACTGCTGGCATTCTGCGCGAGCTGGATTATGTGGTACGCGCTGCTCTCGGTCGGGGTGCCGCGCTATTTGTTCCCGCCGGTCTTCGTCGCCGCATTGTTTCTCGGTGCGGCGCTGGCGGATTGGACGGGTGGTGCGCCGCAGCGCTGGCTGCCACGGCTATTCGACCGCGCGGCGGGCTGGCGCACGCGCGCGGCGGCGGCGGGTGCGCTGCTGCTGCTGGCCGCGTTTGTGCCGCTCACGCTGCTGGCGCACGCGCGCTATTATCTGGTGGAAGATCGATCGGCGCAGCGCGTGGCGGCCTATCTCACGGCGAACACACCAGCGGGACGCGCCGTCGAGACCTACGAGAGCGAGCTCCATTTTTTACTAGACATCCCATACCATTTTCCGCCCGACCAGGTTCACGTCGATCTCAATCGCCGCAGCTTACTCGGCGAGACCGTGGTGATCGACTACGACCCGTTGCAGGCCAACCCGTATTTTGTCGTGACCGGGCGCTACACCGATGCCCGGCTTGGCAACGGGTTGTACGACGATCTCATCGCCAGCGGGCGCGTCCAGGAAGTGTTGCGTGATGGGGTATATACTGTCTACCGGGTGCGTTGACACAGAGAGGGAGACCATGACGCCACAGATTGCGGTGATCGGCTGCGGCTACTGGGGCAAAAATCTGGTGCGCAACTTTTATCAGCTCGGCGCGCTGGCGCAGGTCTGCGATGCCACACCTGCCGGGCGCGCCGCCGCACAGCAGATCGCGCCTGATGTACCGGTGGTGGCCGATCTGGCCGAAGTGACGGCCGGCTGTGTCGCGATCGCGACACCCGCCGAGACCCATTTTGCGCTGGTACAACGCGCACTCGCGACCGGCCGCGATGTGTTTGTCGAGAAGCCGATGGCGCTGACCGCCGCTGAGGGCGAACGGCTGGTGGCGCTCGCCGAACACCACGGCCGGATCCTGATGGTCGGCCACGTGCTCGAATACCATCCCGCGATCCTGCGGCTGCGCGAACTGCTGGCGGCGGGCGATCTTGGTCGCGTGCAGTATATCTACTCAAACCGGCTCAGCCTCGGCAAGATTCGGCGCGAAGAGAACATTCTCTGGAGCTTTGCGCCGCACGATGTGGCCGTGATCCTACGCCTGCTGGGCGACATGCCGTTTCAGGTGGCGGCACACGGCGGCAGCTATGTCACGCCCAATATCGCGGATGTGACCGTCACCAATCTGCTGTTCGATGGCGGGGTGCGCGCCCATATCCACGTCTCGTGGCTGCACCCGTTCAAAGAGCAACGGCTGGTGGTCGTCGGTTCGCAGCGTATGGCGAGCTTCGATGATGTGGCCAAAGAGCTGCTGCTCTACGACCAGCGCGTCGAGATCCAGGAGGGCCAGCCGGTGCCGGTGCGCGGCGTGGGTGAGCGCGTCAGCTTTGGTGAAGCGGAACCGTTGCGGCTCGAGTGCACGGCATTTCTGCGGGCGGTGGCCACCCGTGAGCCCCCGCTCACCGATGGCGCGAGCGGGCTGCGCGTGTTGCGCGTACTCCAGGCCGCCCAACGCTCGCTGATCCTGAACGGTGAACCAGTCGCGCTGCCGCTGCTGTAGGAGGCAACATCATGACCCATCCCGACGTCTTCATCCACGCGAGCGCCTATGTCGATCAGCCGTGCAGTATCGGTGCAGGCACGAAGATCTGGCATTTTGCGCACGTCCTGCCGCACGCACAGATCGGCGCACGCTGCGTGCTCGGCCAGAACGTACTGGTGGCAGCGCACGTCATCATCGGCGATGGCTGCAAAATCCAGAACAACGTCGCACTCTACGAAGGCGTCGAGCTCGAGGCCAACGTGTTCTGCGGCCCGAGTTGTGTCTTCACCAACGTGATGAACCCGCGCGCCGAGATCGTGCGCCGTAGCGAGTTTCGCCGTACGCTGGTGCGCCGTGGCGCGTCGATCGGTGCCAACGCCACGATTGTCTGCGGCATCACGATTGGCCGCTACGCGTTCATCGGCGCAGGGGCAGTGGTGGCGGCAGATGTCCCCGATTACGCATTGATGCTCGGCGTCCCCGCGCGCCAGGTCGGCTTCATGAGCCGCCACGGCTACCGGTTGCCCGCGCCCGATGCCGACGGCGCGCTGGTGTGCCCGAGCAGTGGCTGGCGCTATGCGCTGGTGGGTGGCACACTGCGCTGTCTCGATCACGACGAGGATGCGCCGCTGGCGGGGTGACACGGTGACACGGTGAGGGAGCGCGTTTGATACCATCACCCGGTCACCCCGTCACCCGGTCACCCGGTCAATATAGTAGTGACAGACACGAATGGAGCTACGATGTCAACATCATGGAACGGCCCGGTGCCACTGCTCGATTTGCAGGCACAGTACGCCAGCATCAAAGACGAGATCGACGCCGCAATGGCGCGCGTGATCGCCACCCAGCACTTCATTGGCGG
>JAYUYF010000061.1:0-2151 GCA_043752605.1 Roseiflexaceae bacterium | reverse complement strand
AATTTGGCTCGGTCAAGAATGGTGAGCGGCGGCGTTGCCCGATGGCGGGTATGCCGTATCACGCGATCGAGAGTTATATTGCGCGGCTGGTGGGCGCTGGCTACCGGGTTGCGATCGCCGAGCAAGTCTCTGAGACGGCGTCGAGCCGCAGCGATACCCGGCCACGCTCGCGCTTTGCCGCCGGTCTCGAGCAGACCAGCGCGGTCAAGGGCATGGTCGATCGTAAGGTGGTGCGGATCATCACGCCCGGCACGATTGTTGACTCTGGCATGGTGGCCGACGAACGCAACAACTATCTTGTCGCCCTGATCGCCAGCGATGACGCGATCGGTCTGGCGTATGCCGATTTGACGACCGGCGAATTTGTGGCCGCCGATCTCAGCGGGCCGCAACGCCACGCCCTGCTCGATGCTGAACTTGCGCGCCTGATGGCGGCCGAAATTCTGGTGCCAGACAAAGCCGATCTGCGCGTGCCGGGTATCGAGCCAGCCAGTGCACGGTTGCGCCAGGATCTCGAATTCATGACAAAAGATGAGCGCGATATGCTGCTGCCCGGCGAGCGGGTGGCGCGCCGGATCGAGCGCGAGAACACCGCGCGCTGGGCGCACGGCCATATCACCGCCTGGGCCGCCTGGCGCTGGGAGCAGCGCACCGCGCGCGATGCCCTGCTCCAGCATCTGCGCGTGCGTACCCTCGCGGGCTATGGCATGGCCGATGCCGGGCTGGCGGCGCGCGCGGCGGGCGCGTTGCTCCAGTATGCGCTCGAAACCCAGAACGGTGCCGCAGCGCATCTGGCCAGCCTACGCGCCTATACGCCGGGCGATGTGATGCTGCTCGACCCGCAGACGCGCCGCAATCTCGAGTTGCTCGAAGGCAGCGGCGGCAACGCGCGCAACGCGCTGGTGGGTGTGCTCGATCAGAGCCGTACTCCGATGGGCGCGCGGCTCATCCGGCGCTGGATCGCGCAGCCGCTGCTCAATACGCAGCGGATCGCCGCCCGCCACGATACCGTCGCGCGCTTTGTGGCCGATGGCATGCTGCGCGCCACATTGCGTGAAGAACTGCGGCGTGTGGGCGATATGGAGCGGATCGTCAACCGGCTGGTACAGGGTGCGACTGTCGTCACCCCGCGTGATGTCGTGCGCCTGCGCGATGCATTGCGCGCGCTGCCGGCGATCATGTCCGCGCTGGGCGATGATCTGCCAGCGGCGGATGATGGCGGGCAGACGCAGCAGGCTGCCTCGCTCCAGGACGGCGAGTGGGCGGACGCGGGCCGGGCGGACGGACGCGGGTGGGCGGACGCGGGCGCGGGTGGGCGGGGTGACGCGGGCGCGGGTGGGCGGACGCAGCATGCTGCGTCCCTACGGGATGGCGGGAATTCGCGGCGTGTGGTGCAACCGCGCTACGATATGGACGATCTCTTTGGCGATGATGGTTTGTTTGCGAATGATGGCGCGCCGGATGATGATGGTGTTGGGACGCAGCATGCTGCGTCCGTACAGGATCTGGGCGCGATACCAGATCCGGGTGCGATCGATATCTGTGCGGATGTGCTGGCATTGCTCGATCTGGCGATCGACGATGAACCCCCCGCGTTGTTGGGCGCATCAAACTACCTGCGCGACGGCGGCGATGGTGCCGAACCGGTGCGGCGCGTGATCCGGCCCGGCTTTGATGCTGAAATGGACGAAGTGGTGCGCGCCAATCGCGATGCCCAGAACTGGATCACCCAGCTCGAGCCAAAAGAGCAGGAGCGCACCGGGCTGCGCACGCTGCGCGTCGATTACAACAAGGTGTTTGGCTACTATATCGAGGTGCCGCGCGCCGCCGCAGACCGCGTCCCCGCCGATTACATCCGCCGCCAGACGCTGGCAAACGCCGAGCGCTATGTCACCCAAGATCTCAAAATCTACGAAGACGTTGTGCTGCGCGCACGCGAACGGCTGACCGAACTTGAACGGCTGGCGTTTGCGCGGGTTGCGCAGCAGGTGGCCGCACACGGCACGCGCTTGCTCCACAGCGCACGGCGGCTGGCCGAAATAGATGCGTTTGCAAGCCTCGCCGAGGCGGCGGCGCGCGGTGGCTACACCCGGCCAATTGTCACCAATGATGCGCGGCTCCAGATCCACGCTGGTCGTCACCCGGTTGTGG
>JAYUYF010000060.1:0-2151 GCA_043752605.1 Roseiflexaceae bacterium | reverse complement strand
CCAATGCGCGCGCCCGCGCCTCGGTACGCGCAAAGAGCGGGCGGATCCGACGTTCCAGTTCGGCCCAGTAGACCGTGTGCCAGACCTGCACATCAATGCGTTCGACGGGACGAGCGTCCGATACGGCGTGTACATCCATCGCTGTCTCCGTCCGCGTACTTCCTCACGATGGCGTATGCTAGCACATCTGCAACTGTAGTACTAGTAGTCCTCATACCGTTGTGATTGTTCTTCAGCTGCCTGCTGGCGACGACCACCATCTTGCGCGCTACGTGGTTTATATTCGACAATCTCACCCGTTGCGGTATGCAGCAATCTCTGCGGCGATATCGTCGTCGGTCAGTGCTTGCACCTGCGGCAACGCCTGCGTGCGCCGCAACAAGGCATCAAGCTGTGGCTCATCCTCACGCATCAACAGCAACACCTCGACGACCTGCCCAGCCGCGAATGGCACATCTGGAATAACGACCGCTTTTGGATCGGTAACGGTGAGATAGGTTCGATAGGCTTTCATCGGCGATCTCCTGCATGTGTGTACGTGTCGCTGCACACAGCACGCTCGCATGATACCACGTTGCCACGCTCATACCCTGATAATGTCGCACGCGAACGCTTGCCCTGAGACCCGCAGGTCGAAGGGGCGCGAAGGACTGCTCGTTCACGTCATGCCCGGTCACCGTGTCACCCCGTCACGCTGCGGTCACCCCGCTCACCCGTCACGCCGCCCGCTCACCATTGAGCGCCAGCAGCCGCGCGCGGATCTCCGCGTCGCCCCGGTCGGCTGGCCGAAGGGGCGCAGCATGCTACGCCCCTTCGGCACGCGGCCACAGCCACATCGCGCGTGCGGTGCGCGCCGGCGAGCCACGCGGGCCGGGCGTTGTACAGCGCGGTGAGCGTCCGGGTTTTCAACGTCGCGGCGTCGGCGTCGGGGGGTTGAGCCACGCATTCCGCAGCTCGACCAGGCGCGCCGCTGCGGCCGCGACGGCAGGGACGCGCGGGTCGTCCACCGGCTCCTGGCCGGGTGGCCACGGGAACGGGTAGGTTTCGAAGGTGGTGGTCGGTGTGTAGCGGGGGCGATCTTCGAGCGATGTGCCCATCCGCAGCGCCCATATTTCGTGGAACCGGCTGTGCAGCACGCCAAAGAAGTAGTCGTCCTCGCGGGCAAAAACAAATAGCGCATGATCAGGCAACGTATCGTTTGTCAGCCAACTAAATAGCCGAAACTTTGCAACCGCAGGCGATACGATGAACCGCCGCAAGCTGGTTAACTTTCGACGCATTTCAGGGCGTGCCTCGACGTGTATCCACCATCTATCCCGGTATGCCGCCCGGTTATTCAGCAACCGCTCTGGCTTGACGTGCGTCTGTACATACGCAAATGGGGCTTCATACAGTGCCGCATCGCCTTCAACCATCTCTGTGCCGAAGTCGATAATGCACATCCCGCGCGGTCGTCGCGTGATATCGAGCCCATTCACCCAGGGTTTGACGACATCGGTGTTTGGACGACCGTTGACATTCAGTGGTGCCGTAATCATCGTCACCGCCGCGTCGGGCGTAAGATCAAATGCTCCGCCTTTGGTGTCACCCATAAAAGCTAATCCAGCATTTTCAGGTAGTCGTTTCGCGGTCGTAATATCAGCATTACCACCGGTGAGATCAGGATTGATTGCTGCGGTCAGCTGTCCTTCAAGTACGCGTTCCTGCTCGCTGCCATCATCAAAGCCGATCATCGAGACCCGCACGGCTGCACCATCAAGCACCCACGGCCGGTCGCTCCAGGCCATGAAGATGTCGCCGCTGGCCTTGATGCGCTTCAGCACCTTGCGGTTTGCTCCACCCCGTATCGAGTTCGTCGACAGCAACCCGGCACGTAGCAGCGTGCCACGTTCGATCAGCGCTCGGCTGCGCTCGAACCAGTACACCACCAGGTCGGCTTCGTGCGGCACCCGATCGCGGTAGAGCGCAAACAGCGCATCGACCGGCGCATTGCCCAGTTCGCTCCGCAGCCGCTTGCCGCCCAAAAACGGCGGGTTGCCAATCACCACATCGGCGGCGGGCCAGACGGGTTCGACCGGCTGCCCGGCTGCGTCGTAGGCCAGGATCGCGTCCATCCGCACGATCGTCTCCAGCGGCTTGAGGATCGGCTCG
>JAYUYF010000059.1:0-2154 GCA_043752605.1 Roseiflexaceae bacterium | reverse complement strand
CGGAGGGGCGCACAAACGTTTGGTATCCATGTGCGGGGGAGTGCTTGATGAAATCCTAATGAGAAGCCGCTCTCCGCTCGATCACAGATTGAATACCGGACTGTGTCACAACGATTCTTGGTGGTACATAGCAGTCACATGTTCAGCCTTAGTTGAACATAATCCTTGATTGACGAGATTTCCATAGTGCGTCGTGGTTATTATAGTATTCACGATAATGACCGCGGCAAAAGAACAGGCGGCAAAGAAACAGACAGCCATGACTGCTTTCCCGAAAGTTTCTCCGTTGCGATTGCGGTAGAAAAACAGGAGACCGGCAATAGGGAAGAGGAGGACGAACCACGGGAACGAGGTCCACGGACTCTGTTGTGAGACATCGTAGAGTATGGTGTAGTCCATAAATATCCTCTCCAAAACCCCGAGATCAGTCCAGAGTCGGCGCGGACATGCGTGACCGCGTGGTGAAGACGTACACTCGTCACTTGGCGCGAAACGTCTCCTCGTCGCACGATACTTGCCAAATACTACGCCATACCTGGCATTTCATGCTATATCCTGTTATCGTAACTCCCTGCGTTCCATTGCTAACCAGACCCGTGGTACGATGCTTCGCACTCAAACGCCACACAGCCCAGGGTTTGTTTACCGTTGCTGTGGTTGTGCCACCTGTGCCTGTGTGGTCAATTCGTCCGCGCCATCGCGAAATTGCAGCGCGTACAGCCGCGCATAAGTGCCGCCCTGCGCCAGCAGTTCGTGGTGTGTGCCAAGTTCGACGATCCGGCCGCGATCAAGCACAGCAATCCGGTCGGCGGCCACCACCGTACTCAGTCGGTGCGCGATTACGATCGTCGTGCGTCCGCGCATCAAGCGTTCGAGCGCGGTCTGCACCAGCCGTTCGCTCGCGGTGTCGAGCGCGCTGGTCGCTTCATCGAGCAGCAGAATGCGTGGGTCTTTGAGGATCGCGCGCGCAATCGCCACCCGCTGGCGCTGGCCGCCCGAGAGCCGTGTGCCGCGCTCGCCGACGATCGTGTCGTAGCCCTGCGGCAATTCCATCACAAAATCGTGCGCGTTGGCGGCGCGTGCGGCGTCCGCGACCTCGGCGTCGCTCGCTTCGAGCCGCCCGTAGCGAATATTATCGCGCACGCTGCCACCAAACAGGAGCGTCTCCTGCGGCACCAGGCCGATCTGCGCGCGTAAGCTCGCGAGTGTCACCGATCGGACATCGTGGCCATCGATCTGCACGCTGCCGCCGGTCACATCATAAAAACGTGGGATCAGATTGAAGATCGTACTCTTACCCGCCCCGCTTGGTCCCACCAGCGCCAGCATCTCGCCGGGTGCGATCTCGATTGTCATGCCGTGGATGACGGTCTGCTCGGCATCGTAGGCAAATGCGGCCGCGTTGAGCGTCACCCGTCCCACCACCGGCGGCAGCGGCGCGGCAGCGGCGGCGTCCTGCACCACCGGCACGCTATCGAGCAATTCGAACACACGCCGGACGGCGCCGAGCGCCGCGCGCGCCTCGCTGTAGAGCCGCGCCAGTTGCGCGATACCAAACGCGATCGAGACACCATAGATCAGAAAGCTGGTCAGCAGCGTGATCGTCATCTCGCCCGCGATCACCTGGCGGCCGGCAAACCAGACGATCGCGCTGATCGCGCCAAATCCAAGAAACACCATCAGCCCGCTGAAGGCGGCGCGCAAGAGCATCACGCGGATGGCGGCGCGCGCGGCCACATCTGCGCTCGTGGCGTAGCGCTGCGTCTCGTAGGCCTCGCGCGTAAAACTTTGCACCACCCGGATCCCCGAGATGCCCTCCTCGGCCACCACGGTTGCGGCGGCCACGGCATCCTGCACACGCGTGCTCTGGCGTTCGAGCGCGCCGCCGATCACAATCGCGATGCCCATGATCACCGGGATCAGCAGCAGCAAAAACAACGTCAGTTGCGGGTTGAGCGCAAAGACGACGACGACCGAGCCAATCAGCGTGATCAGCCCACCGATCAACTGCGTTATGTTGGTTGTCAGCAGCTCGCGGATCAGCGTTACATCGCCGGTCAGGCGCGAGATCAGCTCGCCGGTTCGGCGTTTGCCAAAGAAATCGAGCCCGAGCGATGTGATCCGCGCGAAGAGTGAGGTGCGCAACGTGTAGAT
>JAYUYF010000058.1:0-2156 GCA_043752605.1 Roseiflexaceae bacterium | reverse complement strand
TCCACCATCACCCCGCCGCGCCGCCCCCCGCCCGCGTGCCCACATAACAATGGTACACTACGTGCAGCACTGTACGTGGAGACCCGACATCATGGAATATACCCTCGACCGGTTCGCGCAGCAGGTACGCGATGCGATTGCCGCGACGGGCCAGGTGCCCGCCGCGAGCATTGAACTCGCCACACCCAAACCCAGTATTCCTGCCGATCTGGCCTTCCCGGCGTTTCGCGCCGCCAAAGAACTGGGCATGCCGCCGCCACAGCTTGCGCAACACCTGGCGAGCCAGATCGCGCCCGCCGGGCTAATCGGCAGTGTCGCGGCGGCCGGGCCGTTTCTCAACTTTGCGATCGATCCGGTGGCACTCACGGCCGCCGTGCTCGACGAGATCGACACGCGTGGTGCGCTCTACGGCGCGGATGACCACGGCACGGGCAAGACGATCGTCGTCGATTACTCGGCACCCAACATCGCCAAACGCATGCATGTGGGCCACATCCGCTCGACGATCATCGGCCAGAGCATTGTGAACATCATGCGCGCCAACGGCTACACCGTGGTGGGCGATAATCACCTGGGTGACTGGGGCAAGCAGTTTGGCTCGATCATCGCGGCGGTCATGCGCTACGGCGAGCCGCAGGCGCAGGACGAGACCGCGCTCGAGCAGTTTGAGGCGATCTACACGCGCTACAGCGCCGAGATGAAGGCCGCGCTCGAACAGGGTGATACCGCGCTCGATGACGAGGCGCGCGCCTGGAGTCTGCGGCTCGAACAGGGCGATCCGGCGGCGCGCGCACTCTGGCAACGCACGATCGACCTGACGATGGGCATCAATCAAAAACTGTACGACCGGCTCGGCGTCCAGATCGACCACGCGTATGGCGAGAGTTTCTACGAGCCAATGCTCGACGGCGTAATCGCCGAGGCGCTCGATACAGGCGTGGCCTACCGCGATGAGAATGGCGCGGTCGTGGTGGCCGAAATCGAAGAAAAACTACCGACCTTCCTGCTCCAGCGATCGGACGGTGGCACACTGTACCATACCCGCGATGTCGCCACGATCAAATTCCGCGTCAGCGAATTCAACCCCGACCGCATCATCTATGTCGTCGGTGCGCCACAGGAGCTGCACTTCCGCCAGCTGTTTGCGCTGATGCGCGCGATGGGCTACGCGGTCGCCGATCGCTGTGTCCATATCGCCACCGGCACGGTCTTCGACCAACACGGTCAGGCGCTCTCGACGCGCCGCGGCAACATGATCTACCTCGAAGCGCTGCTCGACGAGGCGACCAGCCGGGCGCGCGCGGTAGTCGATCAGGCGAGTAAAGATCTGACTGAAGCCGAGAAAATCGCGATCGCCGAGCAAGTGGGCATCGGCGCCGTGGTCTACAATGATCTGTACCAGGACGTGCGGCGTAATATTACGCTCGACTGGGACCGCATGCTCTCGCTCGAAGGTAATTCGGCACCGTATATCCAGTACATGCACGCACGCTGCCGTTCGATCCTGCGCCGCGCCGCCACCGAGGGCCTGCGCGCCGACGGCGGCGACAGCGCATTGCTGACGCATCCATCCGAGCTTGCGCTGATCAAGACGTTGGCAAAGCTGCCCGCAGCTGTGCGCGAGGCGGCAGAACGATACGCGCCGGCCGTGATCGCCGAGTGGTGCTACGATACAGCGCGTGCCGTGTCTGCGTTCTACCGTGACTGCCCGGTACTCAAGGGCGACAATCTGACCCTGAACCGCGCACGGTTGCGGCTCACTGCAGCAGCGGCCACCGCGCTCACGAGCGGGTTGGCGCTGTTGGGGATCCGGGCACCCGCGCAGATGTAATCCACGACAATCAACAGAGGAGACGTATGCTCGACCTGAAGCGTTTTACCACACTGCTGCTGGATATGGACGGCGTGCTGTATCGTGGCAAACTGCCGTTGCCCGGTGTTGCCGACCTGCTCGACCTGTGCGATGCACGCGGTATTCAGTATGCCTGTGTGACTAATAATGCCACCAAGACGCCACAGCAATTTAGCGAGCGGCTGGCGGCGATGGGCATTACGATGCCCGCCGACAAGATCGTGACCTCATCGACCGTCACGCGGCGCTGGCTGGAGACAGCGGCACCGCGCGGTACGGGCGTGTTCTGCATCGGCATGGACGG
>JAYUYF010000057.1:0-2161 GCA_043752605.1 Roseiflexaceae bacterium | reverse complement strand
AGCATGCTGCGTCCCTACGGGCTCATGATCGTTGCCATTTTTGTGGGGTTGGTATTCACCCTCGCGCGCGCCGGGGCATTGCGCGTGGAGGTGGGGGTGTGGGGCGACCACACCTATCTCGATGGCGTGTACCCGATCGAGGTCGATGGCGACACGAATCTGCGCTGGTCCACACCCGATCTGGTCATCCACCTGCCACGGCTGGTGGCGGGGCCGCAGGTGCTAACGCTCGATGCCAGTGGTTACCGGCCTGAGCCGGTACTACCACCCACGGTTCGCGTCACGGTCGATGGCCAATCGTGGGGGACATTTGTCGCGACCGCACCAACCCGGCGCTACGCGTTGCTCTTGCCACCCGGATCCGGCATCGAACGGCGCGTCGGTCTTATGATCGATGGCTACACGCCACCCGACGATCCGCGCACGCTCGGCCTGCGGCTCGACCGGATTGCGCTCGCGCGGATGTCGGCGCGGGTTGCCGTACCACAACTCGTGGGTCAATCGCTGTTTACGGCGCTCCTGACATTGCTGCCGTGGGCCAGCGGCCTGCGCGGACATGCGGCGGGGGTGCTGGGCACGCTGGCGGCGTTGCTGCCGGTGGGCATGAATCTGATCCAGCCGCTGTGGGTCGGCCAGGCGCTGGATGTCTGGCTGCTGGTGGCGGGGGGGCTGGTGGTGGTGGCAGGCGTTGGTGGCGCGGGCGCAGCGCGGCGCGGCGCGGCGGTGGGCGCGCGGCCTGCGGGCGGCCAAAGCATTCGTCGGGTGTTACGACACCCTGACGAATGCTTCGGCCCTACGCTGACGGCGGCGCTGGCGGTGCGGCTGCTGGGGGCGACGCATCCGTTGTTTGACACGCGTGATCTGCCGGTACACACCGGTTGGCTGGCAAAGGTGATCGGCGGGCAACTGTATCTGTATTCGACACCCGGCGAACTCGAAAACCGGCTGGTGTTCAACCCACCTTCGGCGTATCTGCTGCTGGCACCACTCCGATTGTTGCTCGATGAACGGCTGGTGGTACAGATCGGCACGGCGCTGCTCGACTGGCTGGCATTGCCGCTGCTACTGCTGATCGCGCGCGAATTGCGGCTGCCCGCACGGGTGGCGCTGCTCGCGGTGGCACTGTATGCCGCGTTGCCGATCAACCTTACAATGCTCTGGTGGGGGTTTGCGGCCAACAACATCGCGCAGGTCGCCTGGCTGCTGTTGCTCTGGCTGGTACTGCGGCTGGCGCGGGCTCCCAGAGGCTGGCAGATCGCGGGCGTGGCGGCGGCGAGCTGGCTGGCGCTCACCACCCATATTGGCGCGCTGGTGCTCGTGGCACCGACGCTGGCCGTGCTGCTGCTCGGCGGCGCGTGGGCATTGCCGCGCCGCAGCTGGCTGGCGCTGCTCGGCGCAACCGGCGGCGCAGCACTGCTGAGCGTGCCAGTCTACTTCAGCGCGGCGGCCGCGCCCGTGCTGGCGCAGGGCGGCGGTGGTAGCCTCGACATCGTCGCAGCCATTGCGCGCAATACGGGCACGCTGCCGACGCGGCTGGAGCTCGTGCCGTTAGCGTTTTTGCGCGGCTTCCTCGCACCCGTGCTGGCGCTGACGCTGCTGGGGTTGCCCGCGCTCTGGCGGCGCGCACAGCACCCACTGCGGCACTGGCTGTTTGGCGGCTGGCTGGCCGTGTCGATCGGCTTTCTCGGCGTCTACCTCAGCGTCGGCTACCTGACGCGGTATGTCTATTTTCTCACCCCGCTGGTCTGCCTCGCAGCCGCGTGGCCGATCAGCCGCCTCTGGGTGCGTCCAGGCGGGCGGGTCGTGGTCATCGCGCTCGTGCTGTTTGTGGCGGGTGCGGGTATCGCACTGTGGGCGGGCGGCGTGCTCTTGCGTATCCGGCCATCGCTGGTACCACTGACGCATTGAGGTTACACGGAGCGGATCGGGTTCGGGATAATATGCGCAGCCGCGTGTAGTCGTGTCTGAACATCCAATACTTTCGCGCGTCGCAGAAAACACTTACGGCGCACGCATCGCAGCGCTGATATGCGCAAGATCGACCGCCGCAATCAGCTCTACCGTACTCGCAAACGCGACCTGTGGCGCGCACACTGCCACGAGCGCAGCGCCCGCCGCAGATGCCTGCTGCCACGCGACGCGCCCGAGTGCGCTGATCAGC
>JAYUYF010000056.1:0-2163 GCA_043752605.1 Roseiflexaceae bacterium | reverse complement strand
ATCGTGCTATAATGAGTGCGATTGTAACGAGGATACTAGATGAAAGACCTGTTTCGCCGAACCCCCCGCTTCTTCCAGGCCGCCGAGACCGACGACCGTGAGAAGATCCCGGATAACATGTGGCAGAAGTGCCCGTCATGCGGCGAGCTGAACTACGTCAAGCAGCTGATGGACAACCTTAAGGTCTGTCCGTCGTGCGGGCATCACACGCGGCTCGCGGCCCACGAGTGGCTCGGGATTTTTGATGCGGATAGCTTCGTTGAGGAAGACAGCGATCTGGCCCCGATGGATCCGCTTGGCTTTGTCACCCCAAAAGACACCTACGCCGAGAAGATTATCGAGAATTGTGCCAAAACCGGTATGGCCGATGCGGTGCTCGGTGGGCGCGCAACGCTTGGTGGTGTCCCGATTCAGACGACGATCGTCGAATTTGGTTTTATCGGCGGCTCGATGGGCAGTGTCTTCGGGGAAAAGATCGTGCGCGCGGCCGAGCGCGCGGCCGAACGTGGGGTACCACTGGTGACGATCAACTCATCGGGCGGCGCGCGCATGCACGAGGGGGTGATCGCGCTGTTGCAGATGGCCAAAACCACCATGGCGCTGACGCGATTGGCGGCGGCGGGCATGCCACACATCGCCCTGCTGACAGACCCGTGCTACGGTGGCGTCACCGCATCGTATGCCTCGGTCGCCGATGTGATGATCGCCGAGCCGGGTGCAAATGTGGGCTTTGCCGGGCGGCGCGTGATCGAGCAGACGATCCGCCAGAAGCTGCCCGCCGAATTTCAATCGGCCGAGTTTTTGCTCGAACACGGCATGGTCGATATGGTCGTGCCACGTGCCGAACTACGCGCCCTGCTGACGCGTGTGCTGCGGCTGTATGCACCATCTGCCGGGCTCAACGGCGTGTACCACGGCGACGCCCGTGATCTGGTGCTGGCGGCCAGCGCGGCCCAGGGAGACGGCTAAATGACGGTGACGACCCTGACGCCCTGGGAGAAGGTGCAGATCGCGCGCCATCCGCAGCGGCCGCATACCAGCGAGTATATTCGTGGCCTCTGCGATGATTTTGTCGAACTGCACGGTGACCGGCGCTTTGGCGATGACTACGCACTGATCGGTGGGCTGGCGCGCTTTGCTGGCCAGACGGTGATGGTACTCGGTCATCAGAAGGGTGCCGATACGCGCGAGAACCTGCGCCGCAACTTTGGCATGCCGCGCCCCGAGGGTTACCGCAAGGCACAACGGCTCTTCAAACACGCCGAGAAATTTGCGCTGCCGGTACTCTGCTTTATCGATACACCCGGTGCTGATCCAAGCATGAGCTCGGAAGAGCGTGGTCAGGCGAATGCGATCGCCGAGAGCATTCTGACGATGGCGCAACTGCGTGTCCCGATCATCGCGACGCTGATCGGCGAAGGTGGCAGCGGCGGTGCGGTGGCGCTCGGTGTAGCCGATCGGTTGCTGATGCTTGAGCACGCGGTGTATTCGACCGCCTCGCCCGAGGGTAGCGCCGCCATTCTATGGCGCGATTCGAGCAAAGCACCCGATGCGGCGCGCGTGATGAAAATCACCGCCCAGGATCAACTCGCGTTTGGGATCGCAGACGGCGTGATCGCCGAGCCCGAGGGTGGCGCGCACACCGATGCGGCGACGATGGTGGCGCGGGTCGGCGTGGCGATCGAACAGGCGCTGCACGAATTGTGCGCGCTGCCGATCGACGTGCTGCTGGCGCAGCGTTATACCAAGTATCGTGCGATTGGCGCGATGCAACAGACCCACCCGGCCCGCACCGATGACCCGATCGCTCCGCTTGTCTTCCCCTGAGCCGCAGGCCGCGCCGCCACCCGAGGCGCAATTGCTCGCGGCGGCGCTGCGCCCCACGCCCGGTCAGCGCGTCTTGCTGCGGCAATGTGATGCCGAGCTTGCGGTGGCGCTGGCGGCAGCTGGTGCGCGGGTGACGTTTGCCGATACGCAGCTGGCCGCACTGGTGGCGGCGCGTGACCACGCGCGCGCGCGCGGTGTGCAAATCACGTTGCTCGATACGCTCTCACCACTGCCAGATTCTGCGGCGAGCTACGATCTGGTGGCGATCCACGCGCCGCCAGTGCGCGCGCAGACACGCCGCATGCTCGTCGAGGCCGCCGATCTCTTGCTGCCCGG
>JAYUYF010000055.1:0-2164 GCA_043752605.1 Roseiflexaceae bacterium | reverse complement strand
CCAGTGCGTCGAACGCTTCGGTCTTGACCGTCTGGCCGGTGCCGCCCTTCGCAATGCCCACGGTGCCCGGATGCGCCGTGTTGATGTCGGTCGTCGGGTGCGCGCCAATGCCCGTGGACGCAGCCTGCGCCGCGCTCCGCGCGTACTGGCGCGTCACCTGCGCGCTCTGGGTCGTCTGGCGCGCAATGCGCTCGTCGATGATCGCGATCAGCCGCCGGGTGTAATCGTCACTCATAGGGGAAGCGCCTCAATCCATCGCGCGGTGTTGGCGTCGGTGAGCGCTAACGGGCCGGGAAAGAACTGCCACGTCACGCCGTCGGTGGTCAGATGCACGCCGATCGCCGTCACGCTCGTTTCGAGCGCGGCGTATGTGCGACCCAGCGAATCGGTGTTGCCCGTAAGGAAAGAGCCGCCCGACAATTGCGGCCCACGCGTGCTGGCCGGCACGCCACTTGACCACCAATCGCTGTAGCGATTCACCGTGGCGTCCGCCGTGTACACGCCGTGACTCGTCACCGCGATCGGGCGCTCGACCTGCCCGCGCACGACGTAGGTCACGCCGCTCGCCGTAACGACACTGAGCTGACTGGTGGTGGCGTCGGTCGAACGCCCGGCGTTGTCGGTCGCGCCCGCGCGCAGCGCCGCCGTCTTGAAGGTCGCGGGATCGACGCCCAGGTAGCTGAACAAGAAGTCGCTGCCGTTGCCGCTGGTGAACGCCACGCTGGCGTTCGGCAGGATGCGACACAGCTTCGCTGCCGGACTCGTAACCGCCCGATACGCAAAGCCGACCAGCCCCTCGTTGCTCGCTGGGGCGAACGCATAAATCGCCGGGTTATCCTGATTGGCCGTGGCCGTCACCGTTGCGCCGCGTCCGACCCAGATTCGTGACGCCACATCGGATGCGTTGTTGGTCTTGTCCACCACACCGATCATGTACCAGTTCCCCGCCCGATCCCAGCACGGCGCGCTCGCCATTTGCACAATGCTCGTGCCTGCATGCCAGCCGGTCAGACTGATCGGCACCCACGACGCGCCTGCGTTGCCGCTGTAGTACAGCGGCGTGACACTCGTGCCAACCGCTTGGAGCGTGCCACCGACCACATTCGGGCGCGCAACGCGCGCGTCGTTAAATCCTGCGCCGTTGCCGTACAACAGCCATTGCTGCGTGTTCAACGGATTCACACTCACACTGTGCCAAAACCAGCCTTGCAGCGGCGGCACGACCGCGCTCGACCAGATGCCGTCTGCACTCAGTTGATGAATACGATCAACGGCGGCGTGCATGCTGCCGAACGGCAGCACCAGCACGCCCGATGGCGGGCGAATATGCGCGCCGCCTAAGCCGATCATGTGACCCTGCTCGCCACCGAGCGCCGCCTTGAACAGATGCCGCTGGCCCGTGCCGCCGAAAATCTTATGCGCGCCGTCGTTCGCCGCCACGTAGATAATGTCTGCCACCGGGTCGGCTACCGCCTGGTGCGGCGTGCCGCCCGGCAGCGCCGGCATACTCGTAATCTGCACACAGCCCGTGCCCGTGACCGCATCGGCGCGGAACACGCGGCCCTGGTCGTCGAACGCATACACGTAGGTCGCGTTGGCGTCGAGGCACACGACCCGAATCTGGCTCACCACCGGGGCGAGCACCGGGAACGTCACGCTGATCGATCCTTCAACGCGCTGGAGCGGGCTACCCGTGAACGTGCCGGTAAACCCGATCCACGTTACGTCACCCGAGCGCGCGCGGCTGATACTCTTTGCCACCGCCGCCACCGGCCCCGTGTACAAGACGCTCCAATTCGTGTCCGGCGGATCACCGGCGAGGCTGTGGTACAGCATGTTGGCCGCCAGCACAAAGAGGCTGTTATCGACGACCGGATCTTCGATCATCGCCTGCACCGCCGCAGGCAGCGTGCCCCAGATCGCAAACGTCGCGCCGCCGTCGATGCTGCGCCGCACGCTGGTGCCGGTCACCGCCCAAACCCGCGCCGGATTGCGCTCGTTTTGCCAGAGCCACGATACCGCGCTGCCCAAACTCGCCAGATCCGCGCTGGTACTGCGCAGGAAGTCGAGTGAGCGCCGAATACTCGTACCGCCCGCACCGCGTGTTGCCAGCAGGCCGTACGTCACCGCAGCACCCGCAACGGCGCGCACGTCCGCGCCCGCG
>JAYUYF010000054.1:0-2173 GCA_043752605.1 Roseiflexaceae bacterium | reverse complement strand
CTTCTGCTGGTATAATGCGGAGATACCAGGATATCGTATGACCGGATGGTTGCCCGGCTTTGTCCGGCACCTCAGCGCCGCACCGGCGGCACCGCCCCCCCCGCAGCGTAAGGGAGAACAGCATGCAGGTGCGCGAGACGCGGGTCTTTCGTGGCCCCAGCCCCTATGGTTACCGGCCGGTCATCCGGCTGACGCTCGACCTCGAAGATCTCGAAGATTGGCCATCGGCGCGCATCCCGGGTTTCAATACGCGGCTGCTCGAACTGATGCCGACACTTGCTGAACACGGCTGCTCATACGGCGAGCCGGGTGGCTTTGTACGGCGGATCGCCGACCAGAACCGTGACGGTTCGCACGGCACCTGGATGGGCCACATCATCGAGCATATCGCGATCGAATTGCAGTGTCTTTCGGGCACACCGGTCTCGTTTGGTAAAACTCGCTCGGTGCCGGATATGCCGGGTGTGTATCATGTGATCTACAGCTATATCGAAGAAGGCCTGGGCATCGATGCCGGCGAGCTTGCGATCCAGCTGGTGCGTTCGCTGTTGCCGCGTGATCTGCTGAGCGCCCTCCCCGCAGATGCGTTGGCGTACTTCGATTTCCTTGCTGCGCGTGATGACCTGATCGCGCGTGCACAGGACATGGTGCTCGGGCCGACGACCGCATCGCTCGTCGATGAGGCGCGCCGCCGTGATATCCCGGCGATCCGCCTCGATGACAACAGCCTGGTACAGCTGGGCTACGGCAAATATCAGCAGCGCATCCGTGCCTCGGTCACCAGTAAAACGTCAAATATTGCCGTCGAGACCGCCTCGGACAAAGAATTGACGATCCGGCTGCTGGCCGATGTTGGCATCCCGACGCCGCGCCACCGGCTGGTGCGTGACGAAGATGATGCCGTGCGTGCTGCGGTGCGCCTCGGCTACCCACTGGTCACCAAACCGTTTGATGCGAGCCACGGCCGTGGTATTTCGCTCAATCTGCACAATGAAGCCGCGGTGCGCCAGGGCTACCGGGTGGCCGCCGAGTATGGCAGTGTGCTGGTCGAGACCTTCCTGTCGGGCAAGGATTATCGCGTCCTGGTGGTCAACAACGAGGTCGTGGCGGTAGCCGAGCGCGTGCCTGCGCACGTCGTGGGTGATGGCGAGCATACCATCCGCGACCTGATTGGCATTGTGAACAACGACCCGCGGCGTGGGATCGGCCACGAGAAAGTACTGACCCGCATCAAAGTTACCCATCAGAGCGAAGCGTTGCTGGCCGAGGCGGGCCGCACACTCGATACTGTGCTGGCGGCGGGCGAGATGCAACTGCTGGCGCGCACGGCCAACCTGAGCACCGGCGGGACGGCGATCGACCGCACCACCGAGATTCATTACGAGACGCGCGAGATCGCACGCCGTGCCGCGATGGTCGTCGGCCTCGATGTCGCCGGGATCGATATCGTCAGCCCGGATATCAGCGCCTCGCTGCGCGAAGTGGGCGGTGGGATCGTCGAGGTCAACGCCGGGCCTGGCTTCCGCATGCACCTGCAACCGAGCTACGGGCAGCCGCGCAATGTGGCGCGCAATGTGATCGAGATGCTCTTTCCGCGTGGTACGCCATCGCGCATCCCGCTACTGGCGATCACCGGCACCAATGGCAAGACGACCACCACGCGTATGGTCGCGCATATCTTCAAGATGGACGGTCAGCGTGTGGGGATGACGACGACCGACGGAATTTATATCGATGGTCAGCTGTATCTCAAAGGCGATATGACCGGCCCGTGGAGCGCGCGCATGGTGCTGCGCGACCCGACGCTCGATGTGGCGGTGCTTGAGACTGCGCGCGGTGGCATCCTGCGCGAGGGTCTTGGCTTCGAGCGCTGCGATGTCGGCGCGGTGCTCAACGTCGATAATGACCATCTCGGGCTGCGCGGGATCAATACCGTCGAGCAGATCGCCGAGGTCAAGCAGTTGCTCGTCGAGGTGGTGCGAAGCGATGGCGCGGCGGTGCTGAATGCGGATGACCCACTGACGGTCGCGATGGCGGGCCGCACGCCCGGGCGGGTGGTGTATTTCTCATTGCATGGTGGCGATGGCGCGAGTGATCTGGTCAAAGGACACATCGCCAGTGGTGGCACGGCCGTCGTGCTCCAACCCGGTGTGCGCGGTGACATGATCGCGAT
>JAYUYF010000053.1:0-5624 GCA_043752605.1 Roseiflexaceae bacterium | reverse complement strand
GGAGCGAATCGACGCCGGCTACGTCGGTAGCGATTTCCCGCTCGGCACCTATGCCGATCAGTCGATCGAATACCTCGACGGCGACCTCAACCTGCGCTTTCAGCTCGCGCGGCCGCGCGATACGAGCGACAATTTCGATGCGGGAGCCTGGGTCTGGCTCGGCAATCTGCTACCATTCATCAGCCCGAGCGATTTTCATAACCAGTTCCTGAAGAACCAGCAGTTCAAGGATCGCATCTTCCTCGAACAGCTCGGGCCGCAGATCGCCGAGCGCTTTGTGCAGCATCTGCACATCGTGGCGGTGAAAAACGACAACAGCGAGGTCGATCTTAAGATCGATGCGACGCTGCTCTCGCCGTTCGTGAACGACCGTGGGCTGCACATCTCGTTGCGTATGGCCGATGCGATGCCGCCGCTGGCGCGCAGGGATGTCAAGTTTATCAAGATCAACGGCCGCAGCAAGTTTGGCCCATTCCTGTTCAATCTGCTGCCCGGCAATTCGAAAGTGATCGTCGAATCGGGCAATATGCGCTACCGCACGCGCTTCTCGTCGGGCTATCTGTTTCGCGATGCGCGCATCCTGAACGATCTGACCGGCAGCGATGATGTGCGGATCTACACACCGCTCACCAGCCAGGAGCAGCGCAACCCGCGCGAGGAAGACAAAGAGCTGGCGCGCCAGTTGATGGCGCACCTCAACGAGCATATCGAGCACTACCATCACGCGATCTGGTGGCGCATGAGCGACGACCGGCGCTATATGCTGCTCGATGGCTTTGAAGCGCCAAACAGCGGCGGCCGCAGCGTCGCATCCGTGGTGGAAAACGAGCTGATCGGGATCGTCGGCAACTCGCTGATCATGCCGGTCGCGCGCGGTTATCATCTCGACCCGACGTATCGCCAGGATGTCGAAAATCCGATCGATCTGCTCGAACATTACCAGCCAAATACGCCGATCGAGCCGATGCGGATCGCGATCCCGACGCGCGGTGTGTATGCCGAAGCCGTGATGGGCGCGTGCAACTCGTGCGAGATCAAAGAGGAAGAACGGTTCTGGCGCTGGGAGGAGTCGCCAATCCCCGATTCGCCACCCGCAATTTTGCCGGTGAGCACCGAGAGCCGCCGCGCCGAGCCATCATCACTTATGGCGAAGGACTTCCCGCAGCCGATCATCGCGATGCAGGCCGCACCCGCTGCGCCAGACCCGACCGGGCTCGCCGCCGCCTTCCAGCTGCTCGGTACCGCCGGGCTGTTCAAGGATATTACCGGGCTCGAGGGCACGCAGCGCAACGCGGCGGCGGCGCTCCAGGGTGCGCTCGACACCGCACAGTTCTTTGGCGGCAAAGCGGCCGACCTCGCCCTGCAGGCGAAGATGGCGCGCGATATCGACAAGACCATGCGGACGATCCAGGGGGCCAGGCAGAACGGGTCGATCAGCGAACAGCAGGCGCAGCAACTCACCGAAGGCGCGATTCGCAGCATGATGGGCGGCGGGCCAAACCCGGCACCCACACCGATCTCGACCCGCGATGTCGAGCAACTGGTGAATACCGCCGGTCAGAATGACGCCAGTCTGAGCGTCAATCGGCCGAGTGGCGAGCGCGTGTCGGTCGATGCGCGCCGCGAGGACAGTGTGCAAGACAGCACACGCCCGAGCATCATCCTGCCGCCCACCGCCAATGCGGCCGACAACCGCGCGTTTGGTGTGGCAACACACGATCGCAGCGGAGTGATCGATGTCGAGGCAACGGTTCGTGGTGCGCCGAGCGATGCCAGCTTTCGCTGGAGCCGCCCGGATCCGACGGCGCTGAGCCTGGATACGCCAAACGACCTGCGCACGCGGGTGCGTGGGCTCAAACCCGGGCGTACCGAACTCGACTTCAGCGTCCACAGCAGCGGCGGCGGGCAACTCGCGAGTGTCAAGCTCCAGCTCTCGGTGCCCCAGTTCGTGCGGGTGACGGAAGACGCAGCAGCGTTTGACCCGATCCTGGCGCTCATACACCTGGGGCCGTTCAAGAATCAGGTCATCACCAGAGCACGCGAGGTGTGCAAACACCTGCTGCGCACCAGCAACGTGCGAACGGTCTGGCAGTTTGGCGGCTTCGCCGAGGTGTTGCCCACGCATCTGCCCGCCGCCAATATCACGGTCGCGACCTTCCGTGGCGATCCGCCGACGGCCGGGCTGCCGGGCCAGACCAACTTTGTGGCGGGCAGTGTGGGTGCGGCGGTCTTCAACGAGACGATCGACATCTTCGCGGGTGCCTACGACGATGTCGGCGGTGCGCAGGACGTAGACCTGGAGACCCGTGCGTTGATCATCCAACTCGAGAGCCAGACGCTCAGCGACCCATCGCTCGAAGCGTTTGCAATTGAGGTGTACGGGCGGCTACTGGGCGAGACCCTGGCGCACGAGATCGTCCACAGCCTGCTGGGGCTAGTGATCCCGAGCGGCCATAACAGCCCGGCGATCACAGGTGATCTGATGAACAACGGATCTGACCGGGACTTCCGGCAGCGCACCGGGTTTGAGGATACCGCACACACCAGCCCGGTGGAGCCCACCAACTTCATCGACCACGGCATCGCCGCGATCGGTGGGTTGCAGGCCACCAACCAGGGGCTGATCGACGCCCGCTTCCCGGTGCCACCGGCGTTGGCGTAAACACGGGCGGGGGAGGGACGCGTCGCGCCCCTCCCCCGCCATCTCCGTGTGTCCCGACGCTGCTACTTCCAGTTGACCGACTGCGCATCGGGCGCGGCGATCGTGATCGGCGTATTGAGATCCTGCAACGTCACGATCGTCTGGTAGTTCAGGTTATCCGTGCGATAGCTGCTCGCATAGCTGCGCACCAGACCATTCTGGTCGATGAAGAGATCGGCCACCACGCGACCACCGTCGATCAGATCATTCAGCCAGAACTGGAGCTGCACTGTCTGCACACCCGCGACCGTCGCCGTGCCAACAACCGTGCCGGTATTGGGCGCGCCCAGGCCGAGCGAGCCCGCCACCAGGCTAAGGATCGTGTCATCGGGCGAGTAGGTCGGGTCGTTTGTCACGTCCCAGCGCGTCTCAGCATTCTCGCGGAAGTAGACCGTGCCATCGTAATAGATAAAATCGTAGGTATTCCCCGCAACATAGGTGAGGCCGCCCTGAAGCGGCAATGTGGCTGTCACCAGGTCGCGGCAGGTCTGATGGTAGCGGTTGGCGCTCTCCCAACGCGTCTCGCAGACTCCAACTGGTGTACCGTTCAGCGTGGTAACACTACGGTCGCGCGCCGAGTTGATCGCCTGAAGCGCCGGAGCCGACTGGGCGCTGGCGGGTGTTGCGGAACCGACGACAAACGTGGCGCTAAGTACCGCAGCGAAGATGACCTTCCACATGACGCGCATGAGTTCTCCTCAGTACACAACTGTGCGCTGCGTGGCCGCTTGCCACACATTACGACACACCTGTGTATAGAGTATACCCGTCACAACACAGAATGTATAGTAGTTGATACGAGCTATACGGTTGCGCCGCCCCTCTCCCGCTCTGGAAGAGGGGCTGGGAGTGAGGGAGGGATGATTACGCACCAAGCTCGATCGCCAGCAGCTGCCATTGCGGGTCGGCGCGCAGCCGCGCGATCGCACGCGAGCGCAGGGTGTGGACGCTGGCCACCGTCCGGCGTAGCTGTTGCGCGATCGCCTGGTCATCGAGCTGGTCGACATACTTGAGCCATAATGCCGCAAACTGGTCGCGCGCACGCGGATGCACCGCAATAAAGCTTGCCACACAGGTGCGCAGCTGCGCGCGCACATCGGCGGCCACCAGCCGCCGCATGCCAGTCTCGGCGCTGCTCTCCACGGTTGGCGTGGTGATCTGCGGGTCTTCGAGCGAGGTCTCACCACGCCCAAGCAGCCGCCGCTCGACGCGCGCAGCGCTCAGCAACTGTTGCGAGGCAAAGGCGAGGAATGCGCTCGGCACTCGGCAGCGTTCGAATGCTACAAACACCATCTCGAGCGCACGCTGAGTTGCGTCGGCAGCCACATCCGGGAAACGTCGCATGGCGCAGCGCAGCAGGTAAGTGTACAACTCGGTGTAGCCTCGCTCACGGCGCAGCTGGTCTTCGCGGCCAGAGCAGGCATTGTAGAGTGCCTCGGTGTAGACAGCGGTGATCTGAACCTGTGGTTCGCAGTCGGCCACCTCGCGTTCGGCGAGTCGGGTGAGGATCTCTTCGGTGGTGAGCAACTGCCAGCCGTAGCGTGCCACCAGCCGGTCGGCGGCCGCCGACAGGACAGCTACTCCGCGATCAGTCTCCATCGTGTGCTCCTTTCGATGTACGGTTTCTCTATACATCACAGTCACACACGCAGCGGTTTGTTGCACTTCGTGGCGTGGTTATCGCGTTCTGTAATCCTGGTGAGCAGCCGGTTAAGCAGCAGGGGAGACACGCAGCTCGATCGCGGGCAAATCGGCCAGCGCGATGGCATCGAACGTCGCGTGACCATGATCATCTGCGACCATCAGGCGCGGCTTACCACCCACCACCAGGCTGATGCGGCAGCCCGCGCGCGCGGGAAAGAACGGATCGCCAACCGTCACGCGCACGATACCGAGCGCCGGATTGTGCGGGTCGCGGTCGATCTCGACCGCCAGCGCGGGCAATGTCGGGTCTTCGGGCTCGTAGCGGTAGCGCAGCACGGCCTCACCACGCATGGCACCTGCGAGCGTCGGGCGGCGCAACTCGGCCATAAACTCGGCGGTGATACGCAGCAACAGATCACCAAATGCCGGGCGCGCGGGACGCGGCTGTGGTGCCAGAAACGCCAGATCAGGCACTCCCGCCGGTGCGGCGGGCAACAACTCGGGGTGGTCGAGTTCGCTCATCAATACTTCCAGCTGGTTGATCTCCTCGCGGCACGCAGCACACGTCACCAGATGCCGATCAAGATCGCGTGGCGGCGCGGCAGATGCCGCTTGACGACGCATGCTCACATACACGGGCAACTGTTCGCGGCTCGGTTGGTCGTGACACTCATTCATACGCCGCTCCTTGTTGCGCGTTGCCAAAGCCCCACTCGCGGCCAAGCGCCTGCCAGGCCGGATCCTCGCGCAGCCGCCGCAGCCCGCGCGAGTAAAGCGAGCGGCTATGCGTACTACTGAGTGCGAGCCGCTGCATCACCGCCTCGTTGTCGAGTTGTTCGATGTGGCGCAGCCAGACGGCATAAATCTGGAGCCGCGCGCGCGGATAGCGCCGCAGGCATTCGACAAAACACGCACGCACCCGCGCCTCAAGCTCGCGGTACGCCAACGTATCGCCGGGATCCGCATCATACGCAACCAACGGCTCGACCCACGGCAGCAACAACGTCCGACGCCAGCTGCGTACGCCGTTGCGCAACTGCTGGAGCGCGGCCGCCAGCAACGCGTGCGGTGTGTGCAGCCGATCTTCGCGCTGCGGGTTGCAGATTCGTTCGTACAGCAGCGCTAGCGTCTCGCTCACAATTTCCTCGCGATCCGCGAGTGATAAATCGGGCGCGACGCGTACGACCGCCTGCCGCAGGTACCGCCAGATCTCGGCATAGGCCTGCGCCTGACGCTCGGCCCCGTCCTGCCCACAACACGCACGAAACAGGAGCGGCGT
>JAYUYF010000052.1:0-12858 GCA_043752605.1 Roseiflexaceae bacterium | reverse complement strand
CCTGCGCTTCCCCTGCGCCTTGCGACGCACGGCGTTCGTATGCCGCGCGTCCTGGCATATGCTCCACCCATCCTGATCCGCGAGTATCTCCCCGGATTTTCTGCCAATACGTTACTCGATGGTGATGATCTGCTTGCACTCGCTGCACAAATGGGTGCGCTCACCCGGCAACTGGCGCTTGTCGATCCTGGTGGGCTGCCGCTCGATACCACCTGGGCCACACCGGAGACACTGGTTGCTGCCAGTGCCGGGCATCTCACGGCGGTTTCGTGGCTTGAAGCAGATCTGCTCAACTGGCTCGAACGCTGGATCGGGGTGATCCCACAGCTCTTCGGCGATCGCCCGGCAGTTTTTTCGCACGGTGATTTTTGCCCGGTCAATCTGCTCTGCGCAAATGCACAGGTCATCGCCATGATCGATGTCGAATACGCGCGCCTGGCAGATCGGCTCTTCGATGCCGCGTGGTGGGCCGCCACAGTACAGTACCATCACCCGGTTATCTGGGATCGCTGCGCGTCTGTATTTCTGGCCGCTGCTGGCGCTGACACCCCGCAAGACCTCCCGCGAATGATCTGTCTCCAGATCGTTGGTACGCTCGCACGGCTCGCCGATACCCAGATTTCTGGGATGCGGGCACACTGGCTCGGGCGGCTACGGGCAGTACTCGCGCGCTACCCCCATGCGCCCTCGGCGTATATCTTGGGATAGTTTACGACATGAGACCCTAGATATACTTTTGTTATCCACATTTGTCCACATTTTTTGTGGATATTAACACAATGATGACAAATCTCCGATAATTCCACGCGCGTACGATTTGCGCTGATAGCCGCGCACTGGTATTCTACAAATGCGCTGGAGGCAGGGAATCGGAGAGAGCATGCCGTCAATCGGAGTTGTGATCGTTTCGTACAACACACGCGATCTGTTGCGCGCGTGTCTGCTTTCGCTACACACATGTACCCTGCCACTGCACGTCGTCGTCGTCGATAACCTGTCACCAGACCAGAGTGCAGCAATGGTGGCCGCCGAATTTCCCGCCGTGCAGGTGGTCGAACCTGGCGACAATCTGGGCTTCGCGGGTGGAACCAACGCCGGCATCGCGCAGATGCTCGATAGCACTGACCTTGTACTGCTGCTCAACCCCGATACTGTCGTCCACCACGGCGCGATCGAGGCGTTGGTTGCCTTCCTTGACCAACACCCGCGCGTCGGGGCGGTATCGCCGCGGCTACTCAATCCCGACGGTACGCTGCAACCGGCGGCGTTTCGTTTCCCCACCGTGCTGATGACGCTGCTCGATCTGTTTCCGCCCGGCGAGGTGCTGCCCGGCAGGTTGTATGGCAGCCACTGGCACGGCCGCTATCCGCACGAGCAGGGGGTTGCCCCGTTTGCGATCGACCACCCGCTGGGTGCCTGTATCCTCACGCGCGCCAGCGTCCTGCGTGGCGTCGGGCTGCTCGACGCCACATACTTCATGTATGCCGAGGAGATCGACTGGGCGCGGCGTGTGCGGGCGGCGGGCTGGGCGATCTGGCAGGTGCCTGCCGCGCGTGTCACGCACGTGGGTGGCGCATCGACGAGCCAGTTCCGCGCGCGCATGCTGGTCGAATTGTACACCGCGCGCCTCCAGTATTTTGCGCGCTACGAGCGGCCTCTGACGCTGGGGTTGCATCGCGCCATCATCCAGCTGGGGATGCTACGGCTGGCGCTGCGCGCGTGGTGGGCCTATCTGTGGGACGATCTGCGCGCCGAGGATCTGCGCGCGCGGCTGTGGGCTTACGGCACCGTGAGCCGCCTGTGAGCCTTACGGTGGCGATCATCGCGCGCGATGAGGCGCGGCACATCGGCGCGGCGCTCGCGAGTGTACACGGGCTAGCCGCCCGTGTACTGGTGCTCCTCGATGACCGGACGACGGATGCGAGCGCGCACATCGCAACAACTGCGGGTGCCGAGGTGCAACGCGACACGTGGATCAGCTTCCCGGCCCAACGCAATCGCGCCCTCGCGCTGTGCGAGAGCGACTGGCTCCTGTTTCTCGATGCCGATGAGCGTGTGTCGCCCGCATTGGCCGCCGAGTTACCTGCGATCATCAGCGTGAGTGATGGCCCGGCAGGCTACCGGATCCCGCGTCAGAATATCTTTTTTGGGCGTGTGGTGCGTGGCGGCGGCTGGTTCCCCGATCATCAGTTACGGTTGCTGCGCTGTGGTGCTGCCCGCTACGATGAGCGGGTCACCGTCCACGAGACCCCGTCGCTCACGGGTGCGGTGGCCGATTTGCACGGGCATCTGGAGCATCTCAATATCGAGCGGCTCGGTGAATTGTGGCATAAACAGCGTGGCTATGCGATCCAGGAGGCGCATAGCCTGTACCGTAGCGGGCGGCGTGCGCGTGCGCGCAATGTTGTGGGTGCGCCGCTGCGCGAGTTCTATCGGCGCTTCGTCCAACTGCGCGGGTATCAGGATGGCGCGCTTGGTCTGCTCTTGTGCGGTACGCTCGCCTACTTTGAGATCATAAAATACGTTCATCTGGCTGGCATCCAGCAGGCGAAAGTGTAACGCGTTTATGCTCGCAGTGATTATTGTCTCGTGGAACACCTGCGACCTGCTCAACGCATGTCTGCGCTCGGTGAGTGTAGCGGCGGCACACGCCGGGCTGCCGTACCGCGTGGTCGTCGTCGATAACGCATCGTCAGACGGTTCGGCCGATATGGTACGCGCGCAGCATCCGCAGGTCGAGGTGATCGAGAGCGGGCGCAATCTCGGCTTTGCGGGTGGCAATAATCTGGCGTTGCGGCGGCTGCTCGCCGATCCAGCGATCGATCGATTTCTATTGCTCAACCCGGACACGGTCGTCGCGCGTGATGCGCTCGGGCTGCTGTGCCGTGAGTTAGCGATGTATCCCGCCGTGGCTGTCGTTGGTCCGCAATTATGGTATGGCGATGGCACGCGGCAATCGTCGCGGCGGCGCTTCCCCGGTGTAGCCACTGCATTTTTCGAGAGCACCCCGCTCGAGACGCGCTGGCCGGGCAATCCGTGGGTGCGGTACTACCGGATGGACGATTTGGCCGACGATGTGCGGCAGGAAGTCGACTGGCTGGTGGGTGCGGCGTTGCTCGTACGCCGCAGCGCGGTCGAGCGGGCCGGATTACTCGATGCCGGGTTTCAGATGTACTCGGAAGAGCTGGAGTGGCAGCGGCGCATCCGTATTACGGGTGGAACGATCGTCTATCTTCCAGCGGCAAGTATTACGCACTACGAAGGCAAGAGCAGCGAGCAGGCTCCCGCGCGGCGCTATATTACGTTTCAGCAGAGCAAGATTCGTTATGTTGCCATGACCCATGGTGTGCGTGCTGCGCAGGTGTTGCGCGCATTTCTGGTGGCGGCATATGCGGGCGAATGGGCGAGCGAAGGGCTCAAGCGTTTGGCGAGCCACAAGGTGCGGCTGCGGCGGCGGCGCATGCGAGTGTATGGCGAGGTCATCCGCGCATTGATGCGCGGATGACCGCCGCGCCGATCATCCCCGCTGCTGATTGCGCCAGGTATCGAGGAAATCCTGGAGGATAATCGATGCGGCCACCTCATCGATCCGGGCACGGCGTTGCTCGGGGCGCACGCCGAGATCCAGCATAAGTCGTTCGGCGGCCACACTCGTGAGGCGCTCGTCCACCAGCGTGATTGGCACGGTCACACTGGGTGTCAGTTCATCAACAAATTGCTGGATCACTTTTGCCTGCGGCCCGATGTCGCCACTGAGTGAAATCGGGTAGCCAACCACGAGCGCGGTGACCGCGTGTTCGGCTAGCAGTACACAGATCTTTTCAAAGGCAAACGGGCGGGGTACCGCGCGGAGCGTCATCAGCGGCGTCGCGATCAGGCGCAACGTGTCGCTTAGCGCTACACCGATGCGCTTACCACCCACGTCGAGCGCCATGGCACGGCCCGGCTCGTATGTCATGGCGTGGTACTAATCTCGATCAGCCAGTCATATGTCGGGAAGGCCCGCACCTGTGGCAACGCAACATCGCCGATAACACCCTGACGCTGGAGTTCTGCGAGTGCGGCCTGGGCCTCGGTAAACGGTTTGCCCTGGATCGCCTGGCGCACCAGCACACTTGCCTCGGGCGAGAGCGTGCCACTACTTGAGCAGCTGATCGCGCCAGAGATCAGCAACCGCTCGCCATCCCAGCGCCACGCCGAAACGGCAAAGCCGGGCGTGCTGCCGGTCGGGCAGGGCGGCTCGGGTTGCTGGCGAAAATACGCGCGCACCGCCTCTTGCAGTTGAATGCTCACACTGCGGTCGGCAGGCGTCGCCAGCGCGCGAAACTGTGCCCGTACAGCGACGCTAAATGCGCCGGTCGTTGCGTCGGCCGACTGACCCACCGGCGGGCTGACGATCGGTGGGTCATAGCTCGTCGGTCGTTCGAGATCGACGGGAGCGGGGAGCACGGTCGATGCATCGATCAGGTTTTGGCCTTCATCGATCTGGGCACGTAATTGCTGTACTCCCGTGTTGTACAGCCCGGTCAGCGCCTCGCCCAGCAAGCGCCGGACATCGTCTTCGGTCACTACCCGCAATGGTTGCTCGCTCCCACCGCCGATCGCTTCGTGGCGGATGAGAAAATTGCTGCGGTCGCTCACCAGCGGCTGCTGGCCGGGTAATACGATCCGATTGATCGCGTTAGCTGCCACATTGCCCTGACTGCCCGGCGAGAGCGCGCGCACGGTAATCGTCGCCCGCCCGTAGTCGGTACCGCTCAGATCGGGACGCGCTGCGATGCCGGGGATCGTCTGCGCGGTGTCGATCGCAAATCGTACCTCCTGGCCAGCCGGATTGATGCCGATAAATTCGGTCTCGGCGGGCAACGGGATGGCCGGCCCGGTGTTGGTGATCGAAATCTGGCCCTCGCCACGTCCAACAGCGGTAATTGTCTGGTTGCTCACGGTACCACTGGCGGTATACTGCGCATCGGCGCTGACCGGCACCGCGAACACTGCCGGTGTATCTGGCGTGGGCGGCGTGTTGCTCACCGCGATCACCTGATCCACAAATGGTTGCTCGGCCACAGCAGCGGGTGGTGCCACGCGCAGGGTCACCCGGCTCGTAAAATACCACGCAGCAGCGAGCAGCGCGGCCGCCACAACCACAATGAGCGGCAGCAACACCGGCAGGATCGGGCGGCGCGGGCGAACGGCGTCGATCGGAATGCGACCTGCGCGCGCACTTTTCTTATCCACTGCTGCGCGCTCACCACGCACATTGGCAGTGCCCGCGCGGCGCATCAGTGGGCGTGGCGGGTTGTCTGGCGCGCGGCGGGCCGGTGCTTCTGCGGCGGCCTGGGCACGGCGTGCAAGGCGCGGGGGTGGCGGGAGATCGGGTGGGTTGTCGAAATCATCGAGTGCGTCGAGCGCTGTGGTCTCGTAGTTACGCCGCTGCACCCCCGCGCGTGGCTGGCCATCATCGAGTGGCAGGATCTCGAGCTTGCCACGCACGGCAGCATCCAAAGTCCGTTGGTCGGCGCTCACGACCGTCAGGTGCGAGCCGGTGTCATCCGTCAGCACCCGCAGCGCGGCAAATGAGCTACTCACCTGGAACTCGGGCAGCGGCGCGGGGAAAATAATCTGCACCAGCGCCGCCCGCGCCGCGCGCACCTTCTCGGCCACCACATCGACGGTATCGCCGGGCAAAACCGTGACGACCGCCATGGTCTCAGGCGGCGCGGCGGCGAGCAGCGATGCCATCAGCGCGCGCGCATCGGTGGTGCCCGGCGCGGCGCGGCGGCGAGAGCGGTCATCGGTCATACAGTATTCCTCTACTCGTTGATCTGCCCCGCCAGCAGCCCGGGCACCGCCGCCAGCGCCGCTTCGATCCGCTCCGGGTCGCGGCCACCAGCCTGTGCCATATCGGGCCGCCCGCCGCCGCTGCCGCCCACCAGCGGTGCGAGCGCCTTGACAAGATTGCCGGCGTGGACACCGCGCGTGGTCAGATCTTTGCTGGCCATCGCCAGCAATTGCGCCTTGCCATCAAACACCGCGCCGAGCACGATTACGCCGCTGCCGATCCCGTCGCGCAGCTTATCGCCGAGTTCGCGCAGTTGCGCCACATCGGGCACATCGATGCGCGCTGTGATCAACGCGATGCCCGCCACCTGTTGCGGGCTCGCGAGCAGCGCGGCCACGGCACCGCTGGCACTGGCGCTGCGCAGCGTCTCGATCTCGCGCCGCGCCTGCTTCAATTCGGCCAGCAGCGCATCGACGCGCTCACCTGCCTGCGCGGGTGTTGCGCCGACCTTCGCCGCCAAATCGCGCAACGCGCCGACCTGCGCATCGACCCACGCCTCGGCACCCTGGCCGGTCACGGCTTCGATCCGGCGTATGCCCGCCGCCACGCTTGTCTCGCCGATGATGCGAAACAACCCGATCGCACCAGTGCGCGCCACGTGTACACCACCACACAGCTCGCGCGAATCACGGCTGGCGTACGTGTCGCCGTCACCGTCGCGTGCGATATGCACCACCCGCACGACATCGCCGTATTTTTCGCCAAACAACGCTGTTGCGCCGCTCTCCATCGCTTCCTGCTGCGGCATCTCGCGCCAGGCTACCGGAGCATCGGTGCGGATCCATGCATTGATGCGGCGCTCGACATCGCGCAGTTGCTCGGGTGTGACCGCGCGCGTGTGGGTGAAATCAAACCGCAGGCGCGCGGGCGCGACCAGGCTGCCAGCCTGCGCGGCGTGCTCGCCCACGGTATCGCGCAATGCACGATGCAAGAGATGAGTGGCGGTATGATTGCGGATGATATCCGCGCGCCGCGTCGCATCGACCGCAGCCGTCACGGTCTCGCCGCGCGCCAGCGTGCCGTGTTCGACGACACCATAATGCACCGTGAGCCCGGGCGCGGGGCGTTGCGTATCGTGGATGCGTACCTGGCCACTGGATCCAACCAACACGCCGGTATCGCCCTGCTGGCCACCGCTCTCGGCGTAAAACGGCGTCGCATCAAGCGCGATCTGCACGTCTTCACCCGCAGCCACCTCGCTGCGCGTATCGCCCGCGACGATCAGCGCCGCCACGTTGCCCTGGCCGCTGGTGGCTTCGTAGCCCAGAAAGCGCGTCGGCGGTAGCGCCAGTTCGCTCCAGGCATCAGCATCGGCACCGCGCTTGAACTGCGTCGCCTCGCGGCCACGCGCGCGTTGCTCGGCCATTCGTGTGTCGTAGCCCGCCTCATCGACTGTCATCCCGGCATCGACCGCGATCCTCTGCGTGAGATCGAGCGGGAAGCCATACGTATCCTTGAGTGCAAACGCATCTTCGCCGCTGACTTGCTGCCCGCCACTCTGCTGCGTGGCCGCGATGATGCCACCCAGACGGGTGAGCCCGCCCGCCAGGGTGCGCAAAAATTGTTGCTCTTCGGTATCGACTGTCTCGAGGATGAAGCCGCGGCGCGCTTCGAGCTCGGGATACGCCGCGCCCATATCATCGATCACGCGCTCGACGACCTGCGCGAAGAATGGCTGCTCAAAGCCGACGCTGCGACCCTGATACACCGCGCGGCGCAGGATCCGGCGTAGCACATACGAGCGCCCGCCGTTGCCCGGCAGCACACCATCGGCGATCAGAAACGCCACTGCACGGCTATGATCGGCCACGGCGCGATACGGTGCAAAGTGCGCGCGGTAATGCGCCTCATCACTGCCGAGCAACGCCATGATGCGCTCAAAAATCGTAACAAATGCATCGGTATCGTAGTTGCTGCGCACCCCTTGCATCACCATTGCCATGCGTTCGAGACCCATACCGGTATCGACCGAGCGGCGCGGCAGTGGCTGCATGGTGCTGCGCTCGAATTGCATGAAGACGTTGTTCCAGATTTCGACATAATTAGGATCGTCGCTGTTCACACCCGCCGGGTCGATCGCGTTTATATCGTCGCCGGTGTAAACCGTTATCTCCGAACACGGGCCACACGGGCCAGTATCGCCCATCACCCAGAAGTTTTCACTTTCGCCGAACGGCAGTACGCGCGCCGGATCTGCCCCCTGCGCTATCCACAGATCGCGCGCCTCGAGATCGGCAGGAACGCGGTCATTGCCCTGGAAATAGGAGAAAAACAACCGCTCGACCGGCAGCCCGAATTCCTTCGTCAGCAATTCCCACGAGAACGGGATCGCCTCGTGTTTGAAGTAATCGCCAAAGCTAAAGTTGCCGAGCATCTCGAAGAATGTATGATGACGTGGCGATGGGCCAACCTCTTCGAGATCGTTGTGCTTTCCTGAGACGCGCAGACATTTTTGCGCGGTGACGGCACGGTTGTATGGCCGCTGCTCGAGCCCGAGAAACGTATCCTTGAAGGGCACCATGCCCGAATTGACAAAGAGCAGCGTCGGGTCGTTGCCCGGCAGCAGCGAGGTACTGGGCACGATCGTGTGGCCGCGCGCCGCAAAAAAATCGATGTAGGTACGGCGGATCTCGGCAACTGTAAGCTTTTTCATGATCATAACCTGCTAGGGCACATAACACCGCCATTGTACGCCATGATGCATGGGGCGGCAAGGCGGGCGGCGGCGGCGGCGGGCGCAACGCGCCCGTGCAGAGACGCAATATGTTGCGTCTCTACGATCCCGCCGCCGCCGCATCATCGTCCCCCGCGCCCGCTACATACTCCGGCTCGGGGATCTGCTCGGCGGTCTGCGCATCGATGTACGGCGAAAAGATGCGACGGGTGGCTACCTGCCTGACATCACCCGTCGCGGGGTCGAACCCTTCGCCACAGCGCGGGCAACGCCACACTTGCTGTGGCTCGGCGGGTGATGCAGCAAAGCTCGATGGTAACTGATCAAACGCGATCACGCCCTCCTCACGCGTACGCGCGCCGCACACCGGGCAAGCCTCGGGAAACAACAGGTAATATTCGTCGTCGTTCTGCGGGCCACCGCGCGCGATGATCGCCTGCGCCTCGGCGTGGCGCAGGCGATCATCGCTGCCGGGCTCAGCGTCGGCCAGCGGCTCGGTGGCGCGGCGCTGGCGGATCAGCGGCCAGACAAAGAAATAGCCAATCGCCGCGACGACACCAACCAGAAGCACCAGCCGAACAATCACGGTCTCATTCATCCCACCAACCCTCGTAGCGGCGCAGCATGCTGCGCCAGATGACAAACAATCACAGTCTCATTCATGTAGCCAACCTCTGTAGTGGCGCAGCCTGCTGCGCCGTCCTGCACACCATCACGATGTTAGTCATCGCGATTTGCTACAATTCCAGCGGTCGCAGGTGACCGTAATCGTTGTGCGAGACCATGTGCCATTCGCGCCGCCCGACCCGGTCGGTATGATACCGCCAGTGCGTGATGCCGGTGTTGCGCCCGTAGAAGGCATTGCGCTGGCGTACCTGCGGCCCGAGCGCCAGAAAATAGAAGAATGACGAGTCAATCACACCACCATGACATACGACGATGATTGTCTTGCCCTCGTGCTCGATCAGCAAGCGGTTGAATACCTGGCCGGTACGCAACAAAAACATCGCCCAGCTCTCGCCTGCGGGAGCCAGCGGCTCATACACATCGGCAAGGAACGCGTTGATGCCCTTGTAGCGTTCGCGCGCCTCGGCGTACGTCACGCCGTCCGATTCGCCGGGCTCGACCTCGCGCAGTTCGGTATCAAAGATGATCGGCAGCCCGAGTGCGGGTGCGATCGCCTCGGCAGTTTGCTTCGCGCGCGGCACCGGGCTGGCATAGAGCACATCGGCCGCGATCTCGCCCCCCGTCAGCCGCTCGGCGAGCGCCGCCACCTGCGCCTGGCCCTTTGGTGTAAGGCCGCGGCAGCATTTCATGCCCTCGATAATCGGTTCGACATTCGAGTACGCCTCGCCGTGGCGAATCAGATACAGATTGGTGGTCACGCAGTGCGTTCCTTTCGTAGTATCGTAAACAGCGCGCGCCAGCCGCACAGCAGCGCGAGCACAACCAGAAACGTGACGATCGCAAAGCTCAGCGGGATGCCGCGCTCAAGGATTAGCGCCCGTAATCCAAGGCCAAACGGCAACGCAACAATCCATGCCAGCGCGCTGCGCACGACGATCGCCCGTAGCCCGCGCACGCGGTATGCACCAAGCAGCAGCGCCGCCGGAAACCAGGCCGCCACAAATGGCGCGGCGACGATCAGCGTCTCCAGCGCGCCACCGCCGACATTGTGATTGCCACGCCCGATCGCCGCAAATGCCAGCAGCGCCAGCGTATCGCCCGCGATCAACACGGCCGTGCGTGTCGAATTGCCCGATTTCGATATCGTCGATTGCATAATACCCCCGTAGGGACGCAGCATGCTGCGTCCGCGTCCGCGCCGCACCCGCCCCCGTACCGGCGCAGCGTGATGCGCTGCGTCCGCCCCCGCGCCGCACCCGCCCCCGTACCGGCGCAGCGTGATGCGCCGCACCGCCGCCCGCATCCCGCGTCCGCCTACCCCCGCCGCCGCAGCGTGATGATCGTCGCCTCGGGCGGGCACAGCAGCCGCAGCGGGACACCACCGCTGCCGCGCGAAATGTACAGTGTCGTCGGGCCAACCTGATGCGTGCCAATAATATATCGCCGCCCGTAGCGTGGCGCGCTCAGTTGCCCCAGCAGCGGCAGGCGCAGCTGGCCGCCGTGCGAATGCCCGCTGAGTTGCAGATCCACCCCGTAGCGCGCCGATTCGGTGACTACATCGGGGGCGTGTGCCAGCAAAATGGTGAACACATCATCGGGCAGCCCACCCAGCGTCTGGCGCATGTCGAGCGCCCCGAGCCATACATCGTCGATCCCGGCGATCCGCAGTGCGGCCCCCTGCCACACGTGCAGGCACTGCGTGTTGTACAGTAGCGTGATGCCGCACAGCGTCAGCGCGGCCGCCACATCGCCCGCGCCCTCCCAATCGTCGTGATTGCCCAGCACCGCATACACACCCAGCGGCGCGTGCAGATCGCGCAGCAATGGCGCAAGCCGTGGTATGGCGCTGGCCGTGCTGACAAAATCACCCGTGAGCACAATCAGATCGGGCTGCTCGATCCGCATCTGCGCCACCGCCCACGCCAGATTCGCTTCGGTGTAGCGAAACCCAAGGTGCGTGTCGCTGATCTGCCCGATCCGCAGCCCGTCGAGCGCCACCGTCAGCCGCTGCGGGAAGAGCGTCACGCGTTCGAGTACCGGCCGCTGTGGCTCGATGCGCGACATGTAGCCGTACAGCATTGCACTCAGCGCACCAAAGCTCAGCGCCGCTCGCCAGCGCCAGATTCGCAACGCCAGCGTGCCGATCAGCGCCAGTAGCACCGCGAGCCGCACCCATGCCGGGTTCAGGTGCAATCGCAACGGGTCGATCAGCCGCCGCCGCGCGATCACTTTGCGCGGATCCTGCCGCCCACCCGGCCGCTGCGCCATACCCAGACTCCTCCCGCGCAGGCCGCTATCAGCCGTGCGTCACACATCTCCAGCACGCATGCTACCAGATTTTGGTATATTTGTAGTATGGCCTACACCGACAACACAATTCCCATCCGCAAACCGCGTGATGTCCGCCCGCCGCGCCGTAATCGCCGCCGCCTGCTGCCGCGCCACCCGCGCCGGATCGCGCTGATCGTGCTCGGGCTCGCGCTGCTGCTGGCTGTGCTCGCCTACCTGCCCGTCGCCGATCTCGCGACCGCGATCACCGTCGCCGATGCGCGCCCGGCCGTGCCCGCCACATCACCACTGTTTGGCGCAAACGTGCTGGTGGTTGGCGTCGATGCGCGCCCCGGCTTCGCCGCCGAGGGCGTGCGCGGCGATAGCCTGATCGTCGTGCGGCTCGATCCGGCCGGGCGCGCGCTGCGGCTGCTCTCCATTCCGCGCGATAGCCTGATCGTGCTGCCGGAATTTGGGGAAACAAAGATCGGCGCGGCCTATGGTCTTGGCTTCGCCGATCCAGTCGGGCGCTACGGGCCAGGCACACCGCCAGGCGCTGCGGGTCAGGCGCTGGCTGCAGAAGCCGTCGAGCAACTCATTGGTCTGCGGATCCATTACACGGTATCACTCAACTTTGATGGCTTTGCCGCGATCATCGATGCCCTCGGCGGCGTGACAATCGATGTGCCGCAACGGATCGTGGACGAGACCTACCCCACCCCCGATTTTGGCATCATGACGGTGGTGTTCGAGCCGGGCGTGCAGACGATGGACGGCGCACGCGCGCTGATCTACGCCCGCACCCGCCACGCCGATAGCGATTTTGCGCGTGGTGACCGCCAGCAACAGGTGTTTCGCGCTGCGCTCGCGGTGCTGCGTGCGCGCGGTCCACTCGGCACACCCGGCCTCGTGCGTGATCTGCGCGCCGCGTTGCCCGGTGCGATCAGCACCACGCTGCCGTTTGCGCGGCCCGATGCGCTGCTGGCGCTGGCGTGGATCGGCAGCGGGCTGGAGCCCCAGGCCGTCGGGCGCTTTGCGCTCAGCCCGGAGACCGTGACGCTGACCGAGACTGGCAGCGATCTGCGCTGGGATCCGGCCGAAGTGCGCGAACTCGTACAGCGCTTTCTGGCCGGCGATGCCGACGTGACGGCCGCGCCACGCGTGCAGGTCTTCAATGGCGCTGGCATCGCCGGCCTCGCGCGCGAGGCCACGCTGGCGATCGAGGCCGCCGGGTTTGTGGTCTTGCCCCCGGCAGATGCCCCCGAACAACAGCGCACCACCGTCTACGATGTTGCGGGCAACCCGCGCGCGGCGCGCCAGCTGGCCACGCAATTGCGTGCCGACCTCCAGCGTGGCCCGCCACCCGCCGAGATCGCCAGCACCGCCGAGATCGTCGTCGTCCTCGGTGCCGGCCAGTAGGGCCGAAGCATTCCCGGCGGCTGTCAAG
>JAYUYF010000051.1:0-2179 GCA_043752605.1 Roseiflexaceae bacterium | reverse complement strand
TGCGCAAGAAGCGCGATAGTTGGATGTACAAGTGCTTGATCGCGATCGGGGAGCGTTACGGTTTCAACCTGGATACTCCCTGGGAGCAGATGAGCATCGAGGCGCAGCAGGTGGTGATCGACGGATCGGGCAGCGAGAAGATTAAATTTAGCTGGGCAGATGAGAATACCGGCAGCCGTGGCGAGTTTATGCGGCCGTGGGAAGGGCTGACAAACGAGATCCGTCGCCGTTACCAACAGACCGCGAGCGACTGGAGCCGCGAGTTTTATACGGCATTTATGAGCGACCAGCCGTGCCCGAGTTGCCACGGTGCGCGCCTGCGACCGGAGAGCCTGGCGGTGAAGATCGGCCAGTACTCGGTGCAGCAGGTCTGCGCGATGAATATCACCGATGCCCACGCCTGGACGGAAGAGATCGGTGTCAGCGATGCGCAGGATGCCGAGCCCAACGGTCACGTCGTTGCGCCGCGCCCGCCAGTGCTGACGCCGACGCAGCTCCAGATCGTGCGAGATGTGCTCAAAGAAGTGCGCGAGCGTCTCGGCTTTCTGCTCAACGTCGGCCTGCACTATCTGACGATGGAGCGCTCCGCGCCGACGCTCTCGGGCGGTGAGGCGCAGCGCATCCGGCTGGCATCGCAGATCGGCAGCGGGCTGGTAGGCGTCATGTACATCCTCGATGAGCCGAGTATCGGGTTGCACCAGCGCGACAACCGCAAGTTGCTCGGCACGCTGCTGCGCCTGCGCGATCTGGGCAACACCGTGATCGTGGTGGAGCACGATCTCGAGACCATGCACGCCGCCGATTATCTGGTGGACTTTGGGCCGGGTGCGGGTGTGAAGGGCGGTCTTGTCGTCGCTGAGGGCACGCCCGATATGGTCATGCACAACCCGGCGTCGATCACCGGGCGCTATCTATCGGGCGAACTGACGGTTGATGTGCCGCCGCGCACGCGGCGGCTGGCGGTGCCTGCCACGGTGAAGGTGGCTCCGGTGCCGATGCGTAAGGCGGAGAAGGTCGCCGCCAAAAAAGTGCGCAAAGTTGCCGAAGCCCCGGCAGAACCACTGGTAGAGGAGCGCTGGCTGACGCTCGAAGGCGCATCGATGAACAACCTGCACGATGTGGGCATTCGTATTCCGCTCGGTGGCTTTGTGGCGATCACGGGGGTCTCGGGCAGCGGTAAATCGTCGCTGATCACCGAGACGCTCTACCCCGCGCTGGCCAACCGGCTGAACAAGGCGCAACTCAAGCCCGGGCCGTACCGCGCCTTGCACGGTCTGGAGCATCTCGATAAAGTGATCGATATCGACCAGCAACCGATCGGGCGCACGCCGCGCAGTAACCCGGCAACGTATGTGAAGCTGTTTGACCTTATCCGCGAGCTATTTGCGTCGACAAACGAAGCCAAGCTGCGCGGCTACGCGGGCGGGCGGTTCTCGTTCAACCTGAAGGGCGGGCGCTGCGAGCAGTGCGAGGGCAACGGCGAAGTGCGGATCGATATGCAGTTCCTCGCCGATGTCTGGGTGCGCTGTGACGGATGCAAGGGCAAGCGCTACAACCGCGAGACGTTGCAGGTCAAGTACAAAGGTAAATCGATCGCGGAGGTGCTCGAGATGGACGTACAGACCTCGCTCGAGTTTTTTGACAATGTGCCGCGTATCAAGCGGATTCTTTCGACGTTGCACGACGTCGGGCTGGATTATATCGCACTCGGTCAATCCGCCACCACGCTCTCGGGCGGTGAGGCGCAACGCGTCAAGCTCTCGAAAGAACTCGCGCGTGTGGCAACTGGACGGACGATCTATATCCTCGACGAACCCACGACTGGCCTGCACTTTGCCGATGTGCAGCGGCTGCTGACCGTGCTGCATCGGTTGGTGGATGCGGGCAACACCGTGCTCGTTATCGAACATAATCTTGATGTGATCAAGACAGCAGACTGGGTGATCGACCTGGGCCCCGAGGGCGGCACGGGCGGCGGGCACGTGGTGGCGCAGGGCACGCCCGAGCAGGTGGCGCAGAATGATGCGTCGCACACCGGTTTCTTCCTGCGCGAGTTGCTGGGTGTGGCGTCCGTCGGGACGCAGCACGCTGCATCCGTACGGGAGTGATGTGGCGGCGTGCGTCGGGGCCGACGTAGAGCCGAAGGATTCGCCGCCCGATTCCAATCGGGCGGCGAATC
>JAYUYF010000050.1:0-2179 GCA_043752605.1 Roseiflexaceae bacterium | reverse complement strand
CGACGCATTTGGTAGAGCGTCCCCCCTCTCCGAATTACCTGCTATTCTAATACTTTTCTCCCAAGATGCCACTATCACGCTAATATGTTGCCAGGACGCGGACTGTTGAGCGACGGTGAAGATATCTGTGTTACTGCTCAAGCGTCGTGGGGTCGATCCCGAGTTCGCGGAGCTTGGCCCAGGCGGCTTCTTTGGCTACGCGTTCGACGGTGGCACGGTGCTCGGCGGCTTCCTTGGCCGCACGCTCCACTTCCTTGGCCGCACGCTCCGCTTCTTTGGCCGCGCGCTCCGCTTCCTCAACCGTGAGGCTGCGCGCGCCGTTGCGATCGGTGAGTCGCAGCCAGGCCCCATCGCTCGTCACGTAGCGTTCCAGCACCGTGCTCCAGCAGCGACCCTGCGCGTCGGGAGCGACCAGCACCAGCTGCGCTCCGTTGCTCCGCCAGAGCCGCAACCGCGAGCCGGGCAGCAACCGCGGCACGTTCGGGTCGTACAGGATGTACTCCGCAACGCCGAGATCCGCATACCGCTGGGGTTTCTCGTCGAGATCGCGCTGCCAGGTCGACGCCGACGCGACCTCCACCACAAGTGTGGGCGGCGGGCGACCAGGTTCATAGGTACACCAGCTGCGCAACTGCTGCTGGGTCAGGAGATCGACCATCACATCCTGGTACACCGCGATGTCTGGTGCGATCGGGTACTGCTTCGGCTGGGGCGCAGTGTAGATATTGAGGTTTAGGGCGACAAATGTCCGCTTGTCTCGCAACAATTGGTGCAATACCGCAGCCAGGTAGAGCATCAGCGCGGTCTGGATTGCACTATCCCCCACCAGATCCTCCACCGTCTCGTGCCAATCATAGTAATGGAACGGATAGGGAGCGGTGAGCGTGGTGTCGACATCCATCACATCCTCCGGCAGAGTATCGCACAAGTGTTCGGTACTGTCAACGTCGTCAGCCGTATGATACCACGGCAGGTGGCTCGTATGCATCATGGAAGAATTTACAGCAGATCTCAGGATAGTTGCGCCTTCCCCGCCCCACCCCCGGCCCCTCTCCCGCAGGCGGGAGAGGGGAGCGCAGGCGTTTGTCAGGTTCAACCTAATCAGACCATCGCTATCCCTCAGCCACGCGCTCATTTGTACCGCGATGAAGATGGGGAGCAAAATATTTCCCGATCTTCTCGACTTCGCTCATTACTTTGATGATTTTTTCCTTGTCATGAAACCAATTGTCTCGTCGAATATTGCGTGCATCAATAACCGGACTCACCATATACTCGATCTGGTTATTGAACAGGAGCTGGTAGGTCAAGAGCGCACGCCGTGCGTGAAAGGCCTTGCACACCAGAATCGCTCTTGTGAGCGGAAGGGACCTGTGTTGGAGCACAGCTCGCGAAAAACGCGCGTTCTCAAACGTGTTGGTGGCCATATCTTCTTTGAGAATACACGTGTCCGGCACGCCACGCTGGCAGGCGATATCGCGAAAATAGGCCCATTCCGAATCATAGGTTGGGAGTGCTGCGTTTTTCCCGCCTGAGGGAAGAATGTATTGAGCAAATCCGGCGTGATACAAGTCGCAGACCTGCTCCATCTATTCTGGCCGACTGCCACCAGGAACGAGCAGAATATCTGCGGTTTGCAGCGGTGTTTCAATGAAAATGAAATCGGTGATCGCGTCATACGGCATCAACATATTGGCTTGGTCTCCTTTCCAGAGAGTGCGTCTGGCATTCAACCTATAAGCTTTCACCGGCGGCCCGTCACGCTAGCGAGCTGCTCACATACGGAATTCACCATCACAGAGAATCGTATCAGCATATGCTATACTCATACCATCCGATACAATTACGAAGCACAGGCCTAACGAGAGCCGCTGACGGAGGCGCGGTGAATACAGTGAGCGAGCGCTTTCTTGATAGTTTTGACCATCTCCCAAAGGCGGTGCAGTGGCAGGTCGCATCCGAAATCTTGCGGCGTGCCGTTGCGTTCGACTTCCCACCGCTTACGGATGACGAACTCGTCATGTCTGCAGAAATGCTTTTTCTGAGCCTGGACGCACGTGAGAGCATTGATGAGTAGACCCGTGCGCGGCGAGGTCTGGCTTATCGATCTGGGTATGGTAGCGAAAGTACGCCCGTGTCTTGTGCTGAGCGTTCCCGTAGACGATGACGACCGTGTGCT
>JAYUYF010000049.1:0-5633 GCA_043752605.1 Roseiflexaceae bacterium | reverse complement strand
GGCGATCAAAAAGCTGCCGTTTGGCCGCTCGACGAGCATCGTCACAATCCCAATGATTGGCCGGGGCGTGGTCATACGCGCGTCTCTCGTTCGACTGGTTATCAGTAATGCTTTACAACACCAGTGTATCACAGTGTGCAAGTCACGAGAGAATAATGAACAAGACAACCCAACTCGACAACGCAGGCTATCCGGTGGCAGCACCACGCCAGTACTATCACTGGCGCGGTCGTAAGATTGCCTATTATACGGCCGGTACGGGCAAGAATTTGTTGTTGGTGCATAGTATTAATGCGGCGGCTTCGGCGTTCGAGATGCGGAAGCCGTTTGCGGCGCTGCGCGATACGTATACTGTCTGGGCGATCGATTTGCTCGGTTACGGTGGCAGTGACCGGCCGCCGATCCAGTATAGCGGCCAGCTGTATGCCGAGTTACTCGCCGACTTCGCGCGCGATGTGCTTGGCGCTGGTGCGGCTGCGTTTGGCAGTTCGCTTGGCGCTGCATACCTGACGCGCGCCGCCGCCCGCAACGCCGGGTTGTTCGGCCCGTTGATCCTCGGCTGCCCGACGGGCGTGCGCGATCTGGCCAAACCTGCTGAGCCAAACTGGGGCTATGATTTGCTACGCGGCCCGGCGGGCGATCTGATCTACAGCGCGCTCGCGAGTCGCACGAGTATCGCTTACTTTTTGCGTGAGCAATCGTATTTTGACCGCCGGGTCGTCGACGAAGTGACGGTCGAGGGCTATTACCGTGCGACGCGCCAGCCGGGGGCAAAATACGCGCCGATCTGTTTTCTGACCATGCTCCTCAACTGTGATATCGCCACCGATTTTAGTTTGCTGAGCCAGCCGGTCCAGCTGATCTGGGGCAAGCAGGCGGAAATTACGCCGCCCAAAAGCGCGCAGGGTTTTTTGCAGCGCAACGAACGCGCGCGCCTGGCGATCATCGACCATGCGCGGCTCTCGGTGCAGGATGAGCAGCCCGATGCATTTGTGCGGATCGTGCGGTCATTTCTGGCGGAAACATATTGTGCATAGGGGTGCTGCGCCCCTACGCTGCGCCGCCGCCCGTGCCGGGGATGCCGAGATTGCGCGCCAGATCGGTGATCGCCGCGCGGCTGGTCTCTGCGCTAAAGCCCCACAGCAAGAGCGAGAAATAGTCCCCCCACGCCGTATCGCCAAACACCGCATCGTTGACATAAAGCTCGCTAAAGCCGGCCCCCGCGAGAAAGATCGTGGCAATCGCAAAGCGCGCGAGTTGGAACACGCGCACGCGCCAGGCTGCGCCGCGTGTTACGGTTCCCGGTACCTCAATTTTGGCCGTAGCCAGTGCCAGTTGCGCCAGTACCGTCGGCGCACTCGGCACAAACGGCACGGCTGGTGCGGCTGGTGTCCCATCGCCACTGAGCAGCGCACCGCCCTGTTGTGGCAACGGCAACGCATCGAGTTCCGCGATGATCGTATCGACGGTGGCGTGTGGCGTTGCGGTGTCGCCGCCGGGGAGCAGGGTGTCGATCTGGTTTCTGAGCGCGGCGAGACGTGTGGCATATTCGGGTGCCCGTGCCGTCAGCCGTTTGTCGGCGAGCGTCTGATCGCGCAGGCGCACGGCGTCGTCATAGTGGGTACGCAGCGCGGCGAGCGCATTGATCTGATCGACGTACTGGTTGAGGCTGGTCTGCAGGATCGCCGGATCGCCGCTTTGCACGGCGGTTGCCTCGGCAGTTTCGATCTGCGCCACCAGGCTCTGCGCAAACGGGGCGCTCGCGGGCACACCGATCTGCGTCAGCGCCCCGCGCACATCCGTGGCGCGCCGCGCGAGCGCGGCCCACTGGGTGCGCCCCTGTACCCAGGTGCTGAGCAGGTTCTCGGTCTCATCGATCTTGGTGCGCGCATCATCGATCCGGTTTGCGGTGATCGCCAGCAGCGCCACACTCATGTTGCGGTCAAACGCGGCGCTCCACGCGCCAGACATGCTCTCGCGGTCGGCGGCAGCCTGCGCACGCAGCCGGTTGAGCCGCACCAGTTGTTCATCGCGCGGTTGGCCCTGGGCGCGGTACAACGAGAGGAGCGACGCCAGGCCGACACCCGCGAGCAGTACCAGAAACGGTACCTGGATCGGGTCTTTGACCGAGATACTCAGCGTGACGGGTAGTGTGGACGGCACGCCGCCACTTGCATAGCTTACGAGTAGCGAGCCGACATACGTGCCAGCTTCGGCGCGGCTCAAATCGACATTAAGCGGGATCGTGATGCGCTCGCCGGCCGCGATCGTGGTGGAGGGTGGTGTGGCGCTGATCGCATCGAGCGGCAACGCGGCACGATTGTCTGCGCGCACCATCTGCGGCACCAAGATCGTGATGCCGCTCACTGCGGCGGTGCTCGTCAGCACGATCTGGCGCTGCTGGCTGGCACCACGATCACCGTTGACGGTCAACGTCTGCACATCTGCGGTGACCACCGATTGCGCTACCGCCCAGGTAGGCACGAGCGCAACCAGCAGCGCAACCAGCAACAGGGTGGGCACGCGCCAGCGGCGCACGGGCAACAGCGGCATACAGACCTCGCAACACAGGACGACTCTGCTGCGATTGTAGCAGATCTACACCGCAGCACGAAGCGACAGTTCGCCTTCGGGCGTGACCAGCCCGCGCGGTCTGGCTGTGCGTCGCATTTGCCGGTCGTGACCGGTTATGCTACCATCACTGAGCTGCGCTCTGCTTGCCCGCACGAAAGAACACGTATGAATGGTGAACGCCGTCCCTTCGCGCCCGAAGATAGCCTTGATATTGCGTATGTCCGCGATGCACAGATCACCGTCGATGGCGCGCTGATCGCGTTTGTCGTGGGTGACTGGTGCCGCCCGGATGCTGAGCGTGGCCCAACAAATCGGATCTGGCTGGTGCCAGCCGATGGCAGCGCACCGGCGCGCGTGTTCAGCGGTGGGCCGGGCAGCGATCATACACCGCGCTGGTCGCCAGACGGGCAGACGCTGGCGTTTCTTTCGAACCGGGCTGGCGCGGGCGATCGAATCTATCTGCTGCCGCGCGCGGGTGGCGAAGCGCAGATACTGGGCGATCTGGCTGGCAGCCCAATGGAAATCAGCTGGTCATCCGATGGCCGCCAGATCGCCTTTCTGATGAACGATCCTGAGGATGCGCAGCTACGCCAGCGGCGTGATGACGCGGGTGGGGTGATCGAGGTCGGCGCCGATCGACGCCAGACGCGGTTGTACACCATTGATGTCGCCGATGGCACGACCCGCGTGGTGACGAGCGGTGCCACGCAGATCTGGGAGTACGTATGGGCTCCCGATGGCAGCTTTATTGTCGTCACGGGTGAATCGCCGATCGAGTCGTCGTGGTTCTCTGCGCAGCTCGCGCGCGTTGCTGCTGCGGGCGGGGATCTGGAGCCGCTGTACAGCGCCGCCGAAAAGCAGTTTGTTGCACCGCGTGTCGCCCCGGATGGCCGCCAGATCGCGGTGCTCAGCGGCTTCTGGAGCGACAGAGGCGGCAATGCGGGTGATATCCTGCTGCTGACGCACGATGCGGCACTGCTACCGGTGCGCAACCTGACGGAAGGCTACGCGGGCAGCATCTGGTGGATCCGTTGGTCTGCCGATGGTGGCCACCTCGATGCGCTGGCCTACGAGCAGGGTGATACGGCGCTGTTGCGGATCGATGTCGCCACTGGCGTGCGCGAGACACGCTGGCGCGGCGCGGTGCGCTTTGACGAAACGCTGGACGGTAGCTACCTGGCGGCCGATGGCACGCTGGCGGTGGTGCGCGAGGATGCGAATTCGCCCGCCGATGTCTGGGTCTGGCGCGCGGGTGAGTGGCAGCAACGCACACACTTGCACCCACAGCTGGCCGGGCTGGCGCTGGGTGAGACGCGGCTGCTGCACTGGCAATCACCCGATGGATTGGCAGTGCAGGGCCAGCTGCTGCTGCCAGTGGGCTATGTCGAAGGGCAGCGCGTGCCGCTGGTGGTCTGGGTGCACGGTGGCCCGGCCGATCTGTTCACGCGCGGGTTTTATGGTGCCGGCCGCTATATGATGCAGATCTTTGCCGGGATGGGTTATGCCACGCTGATGACCAACCCGCGCGGCAGCACCGGCTGGGGTGCGGCATTTCTCGAGGCCAATATCGCCGATTTTGGTGGTGGCGATTATCAGGATATCGTCGCCGGTGTCGATTACGTGATCGGCCTGGGGATCGCTGATGCCGAGCGGCTGGCGATCGGCGGCTGGAGCTATGGCGGCTTTATGGCGGCCTGGGCGATCGGGCAGACGCAGCGCTTCAAGGCGGCGCTGGCGGGCGCGGCGATCACCAACTGGCGCTCGTTTCACGGCACCGCCGATATCGGCGCGTGGGATCAGATCAGCCTGCGCGCCACTCCCTACGCGGTGGGCAATATCTACGATCAGCGCTCGCCGATCACGTATGCTGCCCAGATCACGACGCCGACGCTGATCCTGCACGGCCAAAATGACATCATTGTGCCGGCCAGCCAGGGTATGGAGCTCTACCGCGCGCTGTGCGACCACGGGATCCCGGCTGAGATGGCGCTCTACCCGCGCGAGCCGCACGGCCTGCAAGAGCGCGCCCATATCCTCGACCGTTCGCGGCGCTATATCGCGTGGTTGAAAAAGTATCTGTAGCGACGCAGAATTTGCGTCGCCAACAAATCACCGTCATACGCGAAGCCGCAAAAGCGCAAAGGGTTGGTGTGCTCACGGTTTCAGGTCACCCGGTCACCTTGTCACGCTCACCCCGCGTACAAATACAATTCCCCTGGCTGCAGAATATGGCAGCGCTGAAACGGCGCGCGGCGGTCGAGTTCGTCCCACAACATGCCCGGGTTTACGCGATTGGCGGCAAACAGATCGTTGTGGGTGGCGAGCAGCACCTTCGCTCCAAGCTCCTGCGCCAGCTCCACCGCCTCGCCCGGCCACAGGTTGCCCACGGTCTGCTGTCGGTCGCGGTAGGCATCACGGCCATTGATCGGCAGCGCCGCGATATCGATCGGCGTGCCCTGCAACGCATCAACGAGTTCGGGAATGATGATCGTATCACCCGCGTGGTAGAGCGTCACGCCGTTGCACTGGATCAGAAAGCCCATGAAACGCGAGCGCCCCGTATCGTCGACCTCGAACGCGTAGTGTGCCGCCGGGATCGCGGTGTATGTGAGCCCGCCGATGTCGTGTGCCACGCCGAGCGCCGGTGTCACGATGCGGTCGGCGGCGACACCAGCACCAGTGGCGACATCGCGGCCCTGTGGCGAGGTGATCAGCACTGCGCCGCTTGCGGCAGCCATCAGCGGCCCGAGCGTGGCGGCATCGGCGTGATCCATGTGCTCGTGCGTGGCAAAGACCACCTGCGCGTGGCTGGCATCTGCTGCTGCCAGCGGGCTTGGAAAGCGGCGCGGTGGCCCGCCTGTGTCGCTGATCGAATCCGAAAGGTATGGGTCGATATATGCGATCGTCTCGTCGCCCTTGATCACAAAACCGACCTGCCCCAGCGCCCAGAGCGCTAGCTGGCCGTGCGGGACGCGAAGCGCATCGATCTGCGCGATGAGTTGCTGCGATGGTGTAGCCACAGGTGCCTCCGTACAATCCGAATACTGCTGGCGATTATA
>JAYUYF010000048.1:0-2181 GCA_043752605.1 Roseiflexaceae bacterium | reverse complement strand
CGACGACGATCGATGAACTGCTGGGCTATTCACGCCAGATGCTCAAGAAGGACGCAGCCGGCGATATCCAGCAGGTAGGCTACATCCCGAGCGCAGGCCACCTGGTCAACTGGTCATACATCATGGGTGGTAAGTTCTACGACGAAGCGGGTGGCAAGATCACCGCCAACGACCCGGCCAATATCGCAGCACTTGAGATGATGGCCAATTATGTCAAAGAACTGGACGTCAACAAGCTGGCGGCCTTCAATGCACGGCCTGGTTTCTACGAAGCGGGTAATCCGTTCAGCACCAAGCAGTCGGCCTTCAGCTTTGATGGTTTCTGGGTGTACGAGGCGCTCGACCAGCACGCACCCGATATCGATTACGGCGTGGCCTACTGGCCAACGATGAAGGGTACCGAGGCCGAGCGCGCCAACTATGCGATCAGCGGCTGGAGCTACACCATTCCGACCGGTTCGAAGTACACCGAACAGGCGGCAAAGTTTATCAAGTATGCCTTTATCGACAAGTGCGCCGAGATGGGCTACAAGACACTCAACGGCCCGTGTGTCATCAGCCAGCTGCCCGCCTGGGAGCAGGGCGTGAAGGACAAGATGGGCGCCGACAACCGCATGGTCAACTATCTGAAGGTCTTCACCGGCACGGGTGCGGTGGCGACAAAATACTTCCCGGTGCTGCCTGTGCAGAGCTTCTACAACGACGAGCTCGGGCGGGTCTATGATCTGGTCGTGCGCGGCGAGATGAACGCACAGACAGCGCTCGACGAAGTGACGACGAATGTGCAGGCCGAACTCGACAAGGCGTTGAGCGCGTAGGTGCCCCACCCCGCCTCACGCCGGGGAGGAGAACTCGGATCGCCCCTCCTGGTTCCCCGCCCCACGTGTGGGGCGGGGAACCAGGAGGGTGGGGGAAGTTGTAAAAGGATATGCCCATGGCAACAACGATCAACGCACCACGCCAGCGCCCGCGCCTGACGCGACAACAATGGCATCATCTGCGCAACGGCTTGCTGTTTATTTCACCGTGGCTAATCGGCACGCTGATTTTTACGATCTACCCCATTATGGCTTCGTTCTACTATAGCTTCACCAGCTACGATATTATCTCGCCACCGCAATGGGTGGGCTTCGACAATTACATCGAGGCGTTTACCGGCGAGCCACAATTCTGGCGTGCCGTCAGCAATACCTTCTATTATGCGCTGATCGCGCTGCCGCTCGGCCTGCTGCTTGCGGTGTCGATCGCGTTGCTGCTCAACACACAGATTCGTGGTATCGCCTTCTTCCGCACCGTCTTCTTTTTGCCGAGTATCGTGCCCGATATCGCTTCGGCGATGCTCTGGTCGTGGATGCTCAACCCGCAGTTTGGGCTGATGAACACCGCGCTCAAGGCACTTCAGATCCCCACGGTGGGCTGGCTGAGCGACCCGGCGTGGTCAAAACCGGCGCTAATTCTGATCGGGCTGTGGGGCTTTGGCGGCAGCATGGTGATCTATCTCGCCTCGCTGCAGGATATCCCGCAGCACCTGTACGAGGCCGCCGAGATCGATGGCGCGGGGGCGGCGGCGCGCACCTGGCACGTCACACTGCCGATGCTGACGCCGACGATCTTCTTCAACCTGGTGCTCGGGCTAATCGGTACGTTCCAGTACTTTACCACTGCATTTGTCGTCAGCGGTGGCAGCGGTGGGCCAGCCGGATCCACCACGTTCTACTCGATGTTAATCTACTTCAACGCCTTCCGCTATTTCAAAATGGGGTACGCCAGCGCGCTCTCGTGGCTGCTGTTTGCCTTTGTCCTGGTTGTCACGCTCGTGCTGTTTCGCACATCGGGGCGCTGGGTCTACTACGAAGGGGAGAAAGGCTGATGGCAACACAGACGATCACCGATTCAGCGACACAGCCATCGAGTCGCCGCCGTAGCCAGGCGCGCGCAAAGCTGATTGGCCGGATCGCGATCTATGCAGCGCTCATTGTCACCGGGCTGTTGTTTAGTACGCCGTTCCTCTGGATGCTCTCGACATCGCTCAAGGCTCCGGCGCAGCTGTTTCGGCTGCCACCCGAGTGGATTCCCAACCCGGTGTTGTGGAGCAACTACGAGCGCGCGGTCACCTATATTCCGTTCTTCAAATATCTCGGCAATACGCTGTACATCGCGATCTTCAATGTGATCGCGGCG
>JAYUYF010000047.1:0-5640 GCA_043752605.1 Roseiflexaceae bacterium | reverse complement strand
ACAACGCGAAGTCGGTGATGTTCCGCATCAGGATGCGACGTAAGCAAAAGCTAAATCAGACCGCCGACCCGTCTGTAATGCCATCCGCGCGAACACAGTTGTACGACTTCACGTTGTAATATTATACGTAAATCGCGTGGCTGGTGTCAATGGATAAATGGTTAAAATGGACTGGTCTGTATGTATGCAAAAATTTGGCTTGCGCGGTTTGGGCGATTGTGCTACTATATGGTGGCTAAGGCGGGTAGCTCAATCGGCAGAGCAGCGGCCTCCAAATCCGCAGGTTGCAGGTTCGATTCCTGTCCCGCCTGCCAGCTTCACCGAGGTTTATCACGTGATAAACCTCAGCCAACATTGTGGGGGTGTGGCAGAGCGGTCATAATGCATTCGTCTTGAAAACGGACAGTCCTTAACCGGGCTCGTGGGTTCGAATCCCACCGCCCCCTCCAATCACAAGTGAAGACAGCTTTCCGGGGGGGTCGCATAGTGGCCTAGTGCGGTGGTTTGCTAAACCGCTATCGGGGCAACCTGATCGAGGGTTCGAATCCCTCCCTCCCCTCCACAAACGATCGTAGGGACGCAGTATGCTGCGTCCCTACGGTCGTTTGTGTCCCCGCGCCTCTCACCGTTTCCGCAACACCGGCAAAAACTGGCGCGGGCTGCGCGGCGGCGGCGCGGTGCCGCGTTGCAGCTCGACGGCACCGATGTCGTGGCCGGTGCCGCGCGGGCGCGGGTTGCCGAGGATGTCGTCGGCGGGCGCATCGGTTGGCGTTGCACTCTCCAGCGCCGCGCTGGTCTCACCCGGTGTGCCGTAGCGTGCCACCAGGTTTTCGAAGGCCGCGCGAATGGTCGCCGAGCCATCGGCAAACTGGTTGGTGCTCGGGTTCCAACGCGGTACGATCAGGTCGGCCTGGGTGCCAAGCTGCGGGTCGCCAATGATCCGGTTTGAGTCGTCGGCAAGGTTGACCATCGAGTTGGTGCTGCTGGGGATCGGCTGGCCGTTGTTCCAGGCCAGGTTGCGTTCGAGCGCAAACGAGGCGGTCTGGCCGATCGGCGCACCGGCGAAGAAGCCCATTGTGCCGGTGGGATCCGAGAAAATATTGTTGGCGAAGCGGATGTTGGCGTTTGGCTGATTGGCACCGACGCGGTAGAGTCGCATGGCGAAGCCGGTCGTCACCGGCAGGTCGCCGACGACGGTATTGTGGCGGATGGTCACATCGCGCACGCCCATCAGCGCAAACGGCGCGCGCATCGGGTCGCTGCTGTTGCCGAGCAGCAGATTGTTCTCGATCATGACGCGCTCGGCCTCGAAGTTGGCCGTCGCATCTTCGCCGATCTGGATGAAGCCGTGGCCGGTGCCGCCCTGCCAGTTCAGAAACACATTGCGCCGCAGCAGAATATCGCGGCTGCCAAGCAGACCGTCGTCGTTGCCGTTGCTATCTTTCACCACCACAAATGCGCTGGTGTCTTCTGAATTGGTGCGCCCACTGCCGGCAAAGTCGTTCAGAAAAATATTGTCTTGCAGCACGACATTGGTGACGCTATTGACATCGATGTGCTCATCCGAGCCGGTCTGGTTGTAAAACATATTGCCGGCAACCAGGATATCGGTCGCGCCATTGTTGATCTTGAGCAGGTCGTTGTTGTAACTATCGTGGAAGAGATTGTTGCGGATCGTGATCCGGCTGGTGACGCCCTGGCTGCGCAGGTTTTGCACCTGCATGAGCAACGCGCCCGCACCCGGCCCGCTGTGCGCGATGTCGAAGCCATCGAGCGTGATCCCCTGGCCGTTGTAGACGATCACGACCGTCGCGTTGTGGCGCAGGCGCGCCTGGTACGGCGGCTCCGCCCGCACGGTGACGCCCTGCGCGAAGCTGGCATCGAGCCGCACCTGGCCGGTGTAGGTGCCGGGTGCAACCAGGATCGTGGCACCATCGGGCACACGCGTGATGGCGTACGCGATCGTGGCCCACGGCGCGGCCGCACGGCCATTGGCCGGCGCATCGCTGCCACTCGGCGCGACATAATACGTGTTGCCTTGCGCTGCGGCGGGGTTCGTGATGCTGCACAAGAATGCAACCACAAGCCAGATAGCTATTCGCCTGAACGGTATGAAGGGCATCGCGAACCTCCTTATATCGTGCAACTGGAAGCTTACCTTCATCGCTATTTTACGAACGTCTCCGATGCCGTGCGCACTGCACGGCCGCACCTGATGGGTTATACTGCGCGCAACAGACACGGAGGGTGATATGCAATACCCGGTACTTCTACAAAAGCGCGGCGACGGCACCTATCAGGCCTCCATACCACTGCTGCCGAGCATTATGGCGGTGGGCGAAACCCGCGACGAAGTGCTACAGGCCGCGCACCGCGCTATGAGCGATGTGCTACAAACCACGGAGGTCGTCTATCTTGATCTCCCCGAACGTCAAGCTGGCGCGCACAATCCCTGGCTCGATACTGCGGGTATCTTCGCCGATGACTCTGAACTCGATCCGATGCTGCGAGCCATATATGCCGCGCGGGATGGCGAATAATCATGACGCACGTGCGTTTTGTGTTTGATACTGATACCGTTACCTATCAGCTATGTGGTCGGCTTGCAGCCATCAATCGGCAGCAGAGCGATGAATTACGCCAGCTTGCATACCAGCGATTTCAAGAAACACATGGGTATTTTGCCGCGTACCCGTCCTTGCGTTTGATACAGGTGCAGCCAAAATATATCAATCCTTAGTTCGCCAAGGACTACGTATCGGGACACAGGATCTGCAAATTGCCGCGATAACACTTGGCCAGAACGCAATACTTGTCACCAGCAACCGTCGCCATTTCGATCTTGTACCTGGGTTAAGCGTCGAGGATTGGAATACGTTATTACCCAGGCCTTACCTTCCGCCCATGTGCAACGCAAAGAAATCGCGCGTGCGCTCCAGATACAGCCGTTCCTGCGCACCAGTGAGCGTATGCGGGCCGCGCGGGTAGAGGTGTAGTGTCACGTCTTTGCCCGCCGCGCGCAGTCCATCGGCGATCGCGATGCTGGCCGAGGCCGCCACCGTGGTATCGGCGCTGCCGTGGTGCAGCAACACGGGTGCCTGTACGGCATCGAGGTAATTGATCGGCGAGACGCGCGTGTAGGCCGCCGGGTCATCGCTCGGGCGAAACGGCCAGGTGTCGTTGCCGGGGTTGCCACCGCTCTGGCGATTGCGGCGCGCGTAATCCTCGGTCAGATCGGCGGGCGCGGGCGCGTACACCACGGCGGCCGCGATCTGGTCGCTGATCATCAGCGCCGCCACCGTGATCGACGCGCCACGGCTGTGGCCCCACATCCCCACCTTGCCCGGTCGCGCCTGCGGCAACTTTTGCGCCAGCGGGATGATGCTGAGCACATCGAGATAGTAGCCGGTATAAAACGGATTCGGGCCATCATCACCGCCCGCATAGCCACGATAATCGGGTGCGACGACCAGATAGCCACGGCTGGCAAAATACGCGCTAAACGCGCGGCTGTCCATCCCGGGTTGGTAGCGCGCCTTATCGATATGGCCACGATTGGCGATCAGCACCGGGAACGGCCCGTCGCCCTTTGGCACATGCAACAATCCGGTGAGCCGCAGGCCATCCACCGACGGGTAACTGATGCGGTAACTGGTATACGCTTTGGCGCGCAGATACACCGCACCGATCGTGATCTCGCCGTCGCCGTAGCTGCGCGCGCGCAGATCCGGGATCGTCAGCCCCGCCACCGGATCGGGCGTCGGGCCAGGTGTCGGCGTGATTGCAGCCGCGCGTGTGGCAGGCAGCAGCACCGCGAGTGCCAGAACCAGCACGGAGAGACGCACCATCGTGCGTCTGGTGCTATTTGTATTGGTGTGGGTGCCATGCGTTGTCGAGAGATGCCTGATCTGCATACCTGATCCTTTATCATCACATGCTACGTATGGTTTGCCAAAAAAGTCTGCTGGAAGCAGGTTGTATGCAGAATTCCGTCCTCACAACCCCTGACAACCGCTATATCGTGGTACGCGGTCGGCTCTGGCGGCGGAGCAATCCGGCGCTTCCCGCGGCCGAGCGGCAGGCACTTGTCGATGCGCTGATGAACGCTCGCCGTGCGGTCGCGGCTGCGCTCCGCAAAGATGATGCCGCCGCATTACGCGTGGCACGCGCCAGTGTACAATCTGCCAAAGAGGGTCTTGGCGAGCGCGGCCCGCCCTGGTGGAGCGACGGCGCGCCCGACTATACGCGCAGGCTGGCGCGCAACACCCCATACAAGGATTGGTATGCCGCCACTTCGCCGCCTCTCAACCCTGAAGAGCGGGCTGGGGGCTGAAGTTGGCGCGGAACCTGGGGTGACGGCGTCGTTATCCCTGCAACGCAATGTCTTCGAATGCGGCGATCCGGGCGCGTGCGTCATCGGGGAGTGGCGTGCTGTGGCGGGTGGTATGGTCATAGTGAACCAGCACATTGCGCGCAAGTGCGGCTTCGCGGTCATCGGCAGTGATGCGTGCCTCCATGTGCATGCTCGAACGCCCCATACGTACGACCCGTGTCGCGACGACGACACGTTCGCCAAAATAGATTGGTGAGCGAAATGTGACCGTGATCTCGGCGAGGATGACGCTCAACATCGTGAGATCGCGCAGTTGCCCGTCGTGAACCACATGCGCGAGGTAATCGACGCGTCCGGCCTCGGCATAGGTGAGGATCACAGCATTGTTCACATGGCCAAACGCATCGAGATCGCGGAAGCGCACATCTGTAGTGTAGCAGTGCCGAAAGCCATCGATCAGTGCTGCCGGCTGTTCAGTCAAGCTGTTGCATCCAGTCTGCCAGTTCACGGTTAAACGCTTCGGGCTGTTCCATACACGCCAGATGGCCGGCATCTGGGATGAGCGCGAATGTCGCGTCGAGCAAGCCCTCGGCCATTGTGCGCGATTCCTCAAGCGGGATGAGCGCATCGTGTTCACCCGCCACTACCAGCGTCGGCACCAGGATCGTGGCGAGTGTGGCTGTCGAGTCGGGTCGTTCGGCGAGCGCTCCCAGCGCGGCCACCACGCCGAGCTGGCGGTTTGCGCTGATGATCGCGTGGACGCGCGCGCGCAGATCGGCGGGCGCAGCGGGTGCCAGCAATTTTGGTGTCATACTCTCGGCCAGCGTGCCCGTGCCCTGCGCCACGACCATGCGCGCCGTCGCTGCGCGCGCCTCGCGCGCTTCAGGTGTATCGGGCAGGCTGCGCGTGTTTGCCAGCACCAGCCCGGTGATCCGGTCGGGGTGGCGGCGATGCAGCGCAAACGCGATATAGCCGCCGAGCGAGACGCCGACCACCACACAACGCGCGATGCCAACGTGATCCATCAGCGCGGCGGCGTCATCGGCGTAACGATCCATGCTCGTGGCACCGGCCCCAAGCGTGCTATCGCCCAGGCCGCGAATGTCAGGCACCAGCACGCGTTGGGTGCGCGCAAAGGTATCAATTTGCGCCTGCCACATCGCGCGCCCAAGCGGGAACGCGTGCAGCAGTAGCAGCGGCGCACCCGTGCCGTGATCCTCGTAGGTGATTTTTGAATCGGCAGATTTGAAGGTGTGTGTGGTCATGGATTTAGCATACCACGGATCGATATGTCGTAGGGGCGAAGC
>JAYUYF010000046.1:0-2184 GCA_043752605.1 Roseiflexaceae bacterium | reverse complement strand
CCTCTTTGAACGTGCGCCACTGGTCGCCGAGTGTCGGCAGCGAGTAGCCACCAAAGATCGTGTTGCAGCTATCGTGCTTCGGGTCGCAGCCGAGTTGGAGCACGCGGTTGCCATCAAACGTCAGCCGCGAGGTCAGGTTTGAGGTGAAGAAGCTTTTCCCCATCCCGCCCTTGCCATAGATTGCGAGCATACGTGGAGCCATGATTGGTATCCTCTCTCACCGGCGTATCAGCGCCAGTCGATTACCAGTTTGAGACACGTCGGGTCTTCGAGTGCGGTTGCATATGCTGCCGCCAGATCGGCCAGCGGGGCACGGTGCGTCAGCAGCGCCGCCGCATCGAGCGCGCCGCTCGCCAGCAGATCGCGTACCCGTGCCGGATCGCCCGCCGCCCATTCGCGCGCGGTGAGCAGGCGGGCCTGCTTCAAAAAGAGTGGCATATACGGCAGCGCGATCGTGTCGTAGTAGCCGAGCAACAGCACAACGCCATCGTTTGCCAGCAGCGGCAGTGCGGCCGCCAAAGCCGCCATCGAGCCAGTGGCCTCGATGATCGCGTGAACCGGCTCGCCCACGCGCGCCGCAAGATCTTCGGTCGTGGCATCGACAAGCAGATCGGCCTTTGCCAGCGCCAATCGTGCGTGTGTACGATCGCTCGCGGCCACCCACGCGCCGCGCTGCTGCGCGATGCGGGCGGCAAACTGACCGACCGGTCCCTGGCCGAGCGTCAGCACACGTTTGCCCGCCAGCCCGGCCAGCGCGGCGTCGAGTAGATTGACGCCGTGTAGCGCCGTGGCTCCCAGCGCGAGCAAAACACCCTGCTCGGCGGGCAGATCGCCCAGTGGTACCACGCGCGCGCCATCGGCGTGCAACCGCGCGGCCTGGCCTCCCCATGCGGGATTGACATCCGTGTAGCAGCGCGCGCCGCCCACGTATACCAGCTGGCCCAGCAACGCGGGGTTCGCAGCCGGCCCGACCGCCGCCACTCGCCCAACGGTCTCGTAGCCCGGCACGACCGGGAATTGCAGCATCGGGTGCGGCATGCGGCCGGCCAGCAGCATGCGCTCGGTGCCCGCGCTCACCGAGGTGAAGAGCGTCTCGACCGTCACATCACCGGCGGCTGGCTCGCTGAGCACAACATCGCGCAACGCAAACTCGGCGGGCGCACTGATCACAACCGCGCGTGTGGTGATCATGATGTTTGCTGCTGCAAGGCGCGTAGCGCGCGCTTCTGCCGCCCAGCCATAATGCCGCGCCGGATAAACTGTGCACAGTTGAACAAATAGGTGGTATATGCAAACACCATTAGCCCCATCGTGCTCTGGTCATCCCAGCCGAGCCAACGTGCGACAAAATAGAGATTGTGGGTGATAATCGCCACCAGGTTGCCGATATCTTCCCAGAAGAACTCGCGTGCTAGAAACCACTGGCCATAGACTTCGTGCTCCCAGATCATGCCCGTAATTGTGATCGCCCAGAGCAACCCGATCTTAAGCACTATACTCGTGTTAGCCAGATCGTAACCAACACCCGTGGCCAGTGCGCGCGCCACCAGCACCGCGCTGATGATAAATGCCAGAAATTGGATTGGTGCCAGCACTGCCTGGACGATCGTCCAGCGGCTTGCATCGCGGCGCGCCATTTGATCGGCTGTGTACATACGGCAAACTCTTGAATGTAAGCGATATTGCTATTATAATACCGCGACGCCTCGCTGTAAATAGCAAACGTGGTTTGATAAAACATTTACAAAACTTACGCATTTACTTTGCAAAGGGGTTCGTATGCCATTCACGCGTGGGCCGCTGCGCTTTTTGACCGATGGCAGCCCAAAATCACTCGCTGCGCTGGCGCAGGTACACGCATATGCGGGCGCACTCGGCCGTGGCACGACACTTATCCTGCGTGTACCACGCACCGACCAGCCGACGATGATCGAGAAACGGGTCGCGATGGTGCGCAAATATCTTGCTCCTGAATTCGCTGATCTCCCGATCATAGGTGTGCGTCCGGCCGAATTTCGCCCGGCGCTCCGGCAGGCCGCCGCAGATGAAGGTGGGATTGTGGCGCTGGTACGCCGCAGCAGTGGTTTTGGGCTGGCGGGCAGTAGCGAGTACGAGCGATTGCTCTTTGATGAGCCGTTGCCATTGTTGTTGATCCCACCGGGCAGCAGTGTTGCGCCCATCCGG
>JAYUYF010000045.1:0-5671 GCA_043752605.1 Roseiflexaceae bacterium | reverse complement strand
CGCTGATCGGGTAGCCCGTACACGGTTCGAGCACGACGGTCTGCAGTTCGCGCCAGCCGCCGTAGCTGGCGAAGACCCAGCACGACGGCAGCACGGCGGTGTCGAACGCCAGCGCCAGGCCAAGCTGCTCCTGGCTATGCGTCAGCGCGCACCAGCCGCTGTGCAACGCGGTCGCATACTGAAATTCGTTGCTACGCGTCTCCGGGGCAAGACAACGGCGCATGTCGTGGCGTGTGCCGCTGGCATCATCGAGGTATGGCCAGCTATAGCTGACACCGGTTGCGCCGCCACGTGGCGGGCCAAAATCTTCGACATTCATCTGCGTCGCCCCGATATCAAGTACGCTATCTGCAGTGGCTTGCATGGCGACGTGCAGCTTCCAGAGAAATGGCAGGTCGCGGCGACCAAGATTGGTCAGACGGTAGTGGGTATCGAGTACCGATTCGTGTTCGCGCAGCGTAATCCATTTCTCGAAACGCACGGCGCTGATCGGCGTCTCGACCCAGAGATGGATGGTGAGCGCATCGTCCGTCTGGGCGCTGATCGCCCAGTGCCACGGGATCGACCAGATCTCGCCGTGGTCGGGCATCTGCTCACCAGCCAGTTCCTCGGGCATGTCGTTGGGAAACAGCTCGTCCCAGCCACCAAAGAACACGTCATCGTAGCGCGCACCGAAGGGTACCGCGCGCGGCAGCATGCGTGGGTGCTGCCAGAGCAGATCGCGGCCGTGGGGTTGGTAGGTGATCTGCCAGATCTTGCCGCCCAGCGTCGGCAAGAGCACTACGCGCAGCAGCCGATTGCTCAGCACCAGCGCGGGCAGCCCGTGCAGGCTCCAGCCGGTCTCGCAACGCACGCGGTTCATCGTGCCTCCGGGGTGAGCAGCACCTTGGTGACCGGCTCCTGACCATCGACCAACCGCGCGAACCACGCGCCGCCTGCGGCGAGCGGTGCGACTATGACACCCGCTGCCAGACCAATCACACCCGCACGCAGCCATGCGAGCGCGGTGGCAAAATCCTGATCGCGGTAGGCGAATGCGCCGTGACAGCGGATTTCGCTACGCACGATCGTGTTGACTGGCAGCTGGCTCTCGGCGCTGTGTAGCCCGGTAAAAACCACCGTGCCGCCCGGACGTACACCGGTGATACACGCCAGCCGTGTAGCGGTGACGCCCACCGCATCGACGGCGAGATCGGCACCCGCTTCGCTGTGTTCGTGCGCCAGCGCGACGCCAGTGGCGGTGTCGGCTGCCACCACGAAGCCAAGGTCTGCACCGACAGCACAGCGCGTGGTGTTGGTATCGACACCGATAATCTGGCGTACGCCGCCGAGCCGCAGCGCCTGTGCGACCAGCAATCCGATCGGCCCGAGCCCGACCACCAGCGCGACATCGGTCGATCGGGGAGCCGCCAGCGCCAACACACGCGCCGCACACGCCACCGGCTCGGTCAGCGCCCCGGCGCGCAGATCAAGTGTCGGCCCGAGGAGATGGACATTGCGCGCCGGAATTGTTACATACTCGGCGTTGCTGCCCGGCAGCGCGGCGCTGAGCAGCCGACGACTGACACACAGTTGCTGATCGCCCGCCCGGCAACGCGCGCAGGTGCCACAGGTGACCAGCGGGTTGGCGGTTGCCAGCGCACCCAGCGGCAGCACGCTGCTCACCCGCGCGCCGCGCGCGACGATCTCGCCCGCGAACTCGTGCCCAAAGATTTGCGGTGGTGTGCGCAGCGCATTCTGTCCCAAATAGCCGCTCAACTCCGACCCGCAGATCCCTGAATAGCGCACGCGGATCAGTACCTCGTCGTCGGCGGGCGTGGGCACGGGCAGTTCGCGCACCACCATTGTGCGTGGCCCTTCGTAGACCAGCGCCTGCATCTGCGTTGTCATATCGCCCTCTTGACTTCTGTTCCAAGCCGTGTTACCGTACCAGCACTTTCGTCCTATGTCAATAGGTCAATTCTTGTGACACTACACCACGTAAGCGCCGATGAGGTGCGGCGGCAGCTGCTGGCGCGGATGCGCAGCGGGATGTATGCCGATGGCACACGATTACCGACGACGCGCGATCTGGCGACCGAACTGGGTGCCAACCGCAACACCGTCAACAAAGCCTGCCAGACGCTGGCGCGTGAGGGCGTTGTCTTGCTGGTGCCGGGGCGTGGTGGCGGGATGTTTGTGCGGCGCTTTGCTGCGGTGGGTGATGCGGCTGTCGCGCAGCTGCGCGGCGATGCGGCGGCGCTGGTGCGGCAGGCGAAGGCGCTGGGTGTGAGTCGTACCGAGGTGCAGACACTGTTTGGCGACACAATCGCGCACATCTATACCGACTCGGCGCTGCGGCTCGCTTTTCTTGAGTGCAATATCCACGACGCGCGTACGCTGGTGCAGCAGATCGCCGCGATGATCGACCACCCGCTCGATGCGTGTGTGCTCGATGCAACCGATCTGACGACATTAGCAGCGCGCTACGATATCGTCGTGACGACGTTTCATCATCTGGCCGAAGTACGCCGCGCGCTGGGCGACGAACGCGAGCGCGTGATCGGGGTCAATGCGGTGCCGACGCACGATGTCGCGCTCAAGATCGCACGGCTCGAGGCGCGCCAGCTTGGCCTGGTGTGTGGACGCGAGAACACCGTGCGCAGCATGCAGTATCTGGTGGCGAGCTATCACCCGGACGATGACCTGCGGGTGGCGCTGATCGACGATACGACGGCGGTGCAGGCGCTAGCCGCGCAGAGTGAGGCGCTGATCGTGACCTATAGTTGTGCAGCCGACGTGACGCGTATCACAGGCCGGGTACCTGAGATCGTCATCCAGTTTCAGATCGACCCACAGTCGGTGGCGTTTCTCAGTCACCGAGTCAGCGCGTTACGTGCGGAGCGTTATGCAGATTGAATCGGTTGATTTCTACTATCTGTCGATGCCCGAAGTACACGATATCGGCGACGGTAGTCAGGACGCACTGCTGGTACGGGTGCAGGCCGGGCCGTACGTCGGTTGGGGCGAGTGCGAGGCGTCGCCGCTGGTCTCGATCGCGAGCCTCGTCTGCCCGATGTCGCACAGCGCCTGCAAGCCGGTGATTGCGTCGGTGCTGGGCCAATCACTCGACAGCGTGGCCGATATTGCACGGATTACCCGGCTGGTGCAGGCCAACAGTATGGATCTGCTCCAGGCGGCGCATACGCTCTCGGGGATCGATATCGCGCTGTGGGATCTGCTCGGGCGACGCTACGAACAGCCGGTGTACCGCTTGCTGGGGTTTGCGGCAAGCCACCCGAAGACGCCGTATGCCTCACAGCTGTTTGGCGATACGCCTGCGGCCACGTACACCAAGGCGGTCGCAATCCGCACGGCTGGGTTTCGTGCGGCAAAGTTTGGCTGGGGGCCATTCGGTCTTGGCAGCGTCCACGACGACGCCGCGCAGTTGCACGCCGCGCGTGAGGGGCTCGGATCGGACGTTGCGCTGCTGGTCGATGTTGGCACGGTCTGGGGCGAAGACGTCGCCGCAGCGACCGAGCGGCTGGCGGCGATGCACCAGTGCCGTGTGATGTGGATCGAGGAGCCATTTGTCTCGGGGGCGCTGGGAGCCTACAAGCACCTGTCGCAGCGCGCGGCCCCGACCAAGCTAGCGGCCGGCGAGGGCTGCCACGATGTCCATAGCGCATTGCAGATGATTGCACACGCCGGGCTGGGGTACATCCAGATCGACGCCGGGCGGATCGGGGGCATCTCGGCCGCGCACCGCGTGGCGCTGGCGGCGCAGCAGTGCGGTGTGCATTACGTCAATCATACCTTTACGTCCGATCTGGCGCTCAGCGCCTCGCTTCAGCCGTATGCGGGCATGCAGGAGCACGTGATCTGCGAATATCCAATCGAGCTCAAACCACTGGCGCAGGAATTAACCACCACGCGGCTAGTGCGCGACGCTGACGGGATGCTGACCGCACCCGATGCACCGGGATTGGGGATGGAGCCCGATCTGGTGGCGCTAGAACACTATCTGGTCGATGTCGAGATTCGGGTGCAGGGCAAATTGCTGTACCAGACACCTACGCTGCGTGCGTAATGACAATGAGGTCACTGCGATGGTCACCAATACTGAGACAATCCCGCCTACGCCACTCCGGCGCACGCTGCACCGTGGATTACGGCGGCGCGAGGCGGTCAACGCGTACATCTTTATGGCACCGGCGATCCTCGGCCTGCTGCTGTTTTTGATCGGGCCGATCATCGTCTCGCTGTATCTGAGCTTTACCGATTATAACCTGCTGCGCGACCCGCGCTGGATCGGGCTCGAAAACTACACAACGCTGTTTGAAGACCCGCTCTTCTGGACAGCGCTGCGCGTCAGCGCGACCTACTCGATCATCTCGGTGCCGCTCGGCCTGGTGCTCGCGCTCACGGCGGCGGTCTTACTCGACCAGAAGATCCGCGGTATCGCGTTCTTTCGCTCGATGTTTTACCTGCCAAGTATCATTTCGGGTGTGGGTGTGGCGATGCTGTGGCGCTGGATGTTCAATGCTGAGTTTGGCATCATCAACGTGCTGCTGGGCTACATTGGCATCCAGGGGCCAAACTGGATCACCAGCGAAGAATGGGCGTTGCCGTCGCTGATCGCCGCGAGCTGCTGGGCGGTGGGCGGCACCATGCTGATCTTCCTGGCCGGGTTGCAGGGCATTCCGACAGAGCTGTACGAAGCATCAGAGATTGACGGTGCCGGGCGCTGGGGCCGCTTCCGGCGCATCACACTGCCGCTGATCTCGAACGTCACGTTCTTCAATCTGGTGCTGGGGATCATTGGCTCGCTACAGACCTTTACCGATGCGTATGTAATGACCGGCGGTGGGCCAAACAATTCGACGTTGTTTGTCGCGATCCACCTCTACCGCAATGCCTTCCAGTATTTAAAAATGGGCTATGCCTCGGCGATCGCCTGGGTGCTGTTTGTGATCGTGCTGGCGCTGACCGCGCTGGTCTTCCGGTCGTCACCCCTGTGGGTCTATTACGAGCACGAGCAGCGAGGGAACAACGCATGAGTAGCGTCGCACACCCACAGCCGCCACGCTGGCGCACGCGGCGCGGCCAGAACCAGATCGTCAATGGCATCACGCTGGCACTGCTGGTCGCCGGTGCGGTGGTGCTGCTGATCCCGTTCTTCTGGATGCTCAGCACCGCGCTCAAACGACCAAACGAGATTTTTATCACGCCGCCGCTCTGGATTCCGCCCGCGCCGCAGTGGGCCAATTTTACCGAAGCGCTGACGCTGGTACCGTTTGCGCGCTATGCCGTCAACACGTTTGTGATTGTCGGGCTGGTGATGCTTGGCACGCTGCTCTCGTGTAGTTTTAGCGCCTACGGGTTTGCGCGTCTGCGCGCGCCCGGCCGCAACGCGATCTTTATGCTGCTGCTGTCCACGCTGATGCTGCCGAGCGCGGTCACGCTGGTGCCGATCTATATTTTGTTTAACAACATCGGCTGGGTCGGGTCGATTCTGCCGCTGGTCGTGCCGGCCTTCTTTGGCAACGCGTTCTTTATCTTCATGCTACGCCAGTTTTATCTCACCATTCCGCGCGAGCTCGAAGAGGCGGCGACGATCGATGGTGCGAGCGTCTACCGGATCTGGTGGAATATCATGCTGCCGCTGAGCGGCCCGGCGCTCGCGACCGTG
>JAYUYF010000044.1:0-2198 GCA_043752605.1 Roseiflexaceae bacterium | reverse complement strand
CACGAGATCGATGAAATCGTCAGCCAGGGCGCGTGCCTCGCCGTGCGGTCGGTTGTACGAAAGCTTAAAAGTCTGCATCAGGTTCTTGCGCAGATCGTCCTGATCGACCAGCCCGCCGGGTTGATGGGTATGCACCCAGAGCGCGGCCGGGCCGAGCAACCCGACCACAAAGCCTTCGTCGATCGTATAGGTATCCAGTTTGAGTTCGATGCTGCGCTTCGACAGCGAGCGTGCCCGGTTCCAGCTGGCGGCCAGCGCATCGACGCACAGCTGGTAGAGTTCGACACGCCGGTCGGGCAGGCGGCTGCCCTTCTGGTGGATGAGCGCCAGGATGGTGAGTAGCAGCGGATTGCGTGCCAGCGCGGTGATGCCCTCCTGCGCGAACACCGACGCAGCAAGTTCCGCAGCCTGTGTCTCGGCAGTGTGCGTCTGCGCCGGGGTCAACACCACAGGTGCTGCGCCACTCGCGTCGGCGGTTACGCGCGTGTAGGTCTGGCTCCAGTTACGGCAGAACTGGCGGATCTGGTCGTCGTCGAGTTCCTGCACGGTCGCGTGCACATAGCTGCGCGCATCGAGCGCGGCATCTTCGTAGCCCGCGATGCGCGTGGTGGCCACAAACCGATTACCTGCCACATCCCAGGGTCTGATGAAATCCTCGATCGCGCGCGTGATCTCGAGCCGTCGTGTGCGTACTTCGTCGAGCCCGTCGAACAGCACCAGCGCGCGCCCGGCGTGCAGCGCGCGTTCGAACAGCGGCCGATAATCCGGGCACGAACTGGCGAGATAGTATTTGCAGAGTGCATCGAGCGGCACGGTACCGGGGTCGCGGTCGCGCGCCTCGGCAAACTCGGCCACCGGGAAGTAGATCGGCAGCCACTCGTCGTCGAGCCCAAGATCGTCGGCGCGCCCTTCGGCGAGGGTGAGCATCAGATAGCGCACCAGCGTGCTCTTGCCCGCGCCCGGTTCGCCCTTGAGCACCAGGCGCGGGCAATCGCGCACCAGGTCGTGCAAGCTTACGGCTCCGTCATCGCGCCCGCGTGCCAGGCGAGCGGCGGTCGTGAACACGTTGCCTCCGGCGTTGCGCACAACCTCGGGGGCATCCGGGTCGATACCCAGGCGCGCCGCCGCCGTAGCGAGCGACACGCCCTGGGAGACGAGCGACCGCACACCCGCCGTCTGTATCTGTTCGGCGATGAGCGGCACGTACACCTCGCGCAATGGCACCAGCACATTGTTCTGCATCTGCATGATCCCGCGAAAGTCGAGCGTGCCGTGCTGCTGGCGCAGGAATGTGCAATAGTTCTCGTACAGCGCGTGCAGATCGGGCGGTGCGATCGGCGCGAGTGGCGTGCCGAAGATGATCGTCTGCTGGTTGCCGCTGACCTGCGCCGCATCGCTGGCGGTGATGCTGATCAACGAGCGCGGCTGCGTGGCGATCTCGTGGAGCAACACCTCGATGCGGCGCAGCGTGCCAGCCGTGTCGCGCGTTGCATCTGCGGTGGTACGTGCGGCATCGAGCGCCGCAAGCGCCTCCTGGTCGACGAGCATCGGGCGCAGGGCGGGTTGTTCGGTCATCATGCGCTGGAGCAGCGCAAAGAACCAGTGCAGTTCGTGATGGACATCTTCCCAGATCGGCGCAGGCTTGCCACTGAGCAGCAGCGTGTAGCGCACCTCGCGCCGGTAGGCATCGACCAGCCGCCCGATGTTGGGACGCGCGCTGAGTACCAGTTCGCGGATCGCCAGCTCGCGAAAGCGCCGCATCTCGGGCGTGTCGTCGGCGAGCAGCCGCACCAGCGCCAACCCGGCAGGGGTGCGCGTTTCCCCATCGAACGCAATGACCGTCTGCTGCACCGCCACGGCGAAGGCCGCGCCGCGCTTGGGTGTATCAAGCCGCGTCAGGCGCGCCAGCTTACTGCGGGTCGCGCGGTAGGCATCGTCGCCCAGCGCCTCCCCGGCACCAGCGAGCACCGTGCTGGCGGCGCTGGTGAAGGCGGTGAGAAGCAGGGTGCTCAGTAGTTCCACGGCGGCTCCTGTGGAGTTTCAGGGCAACGTTACACAATCTGAACTACTACTCGAATCGGCTCCGCGTTGCTGCGTAGCACAGAGGGTTGGCCTCGCGATGTACGCGCTGCGTTCCCTTCGCCCGCGTGCGGGAGGGGGCGTAACCTTCCCCTCCCGAAAATATCGCGGTGGGGGGG
>JAYUYF010000043.1:0-5676 GCA_043752605.1 Roseiflexaceae bacterium | reverse complement strand
GACGAGCGCAGGAACCTGGCCCTGGCGGGCGCCGAGGATCGTGGATTGCAAGGTCGTGTTCGAATCGCCCTTGAACGACGGTACGACGGTGATGCCCGGATTTGCGGCATTGTACGCATCGGCGCGCGCCTGGATCCAGCCGCTGCGCTTCTCATCGCCAAACGTATGCCAGAATTCGACGGTGGTGGGTTGCGGCGCGGCGCAGGCGCTCAACGTGATAGACGCGACGGAAAGCAAGGCCAATAGCAGGCCTGTCCACGGCTTCTTCATGGGGTGCTCCTCCTGAAAAGAACGGCTGGTAATCTGTGCGATCTGGGTGAAACGGACGCCCGGCGACAGTCGTTCGCATGGCAGCCGCAGCGCTACCAGACGTGTATGTTCGCGGGCGCGACTGATGTGTGGACAATTGGGGAGCAACTAGAGCAAATCCCAGATTGGTTGCGCCCGGCTGACCTCACCCCCGGGCCCCCGCTCCAAATGGGAGCGGGGGAGCGCAATTGTCGACGGGTTCAGCCGTTCTGAGATTCGCTGTAGTATGCCAGAAAAGCGTGTAGCAGCAACCCGCAACAGCGTGCTGCTGCCGACCTGCGGTGAGGCGCGGCGTCTGCGCAGCTACGTGCCAGACAGCCGATACCATTGTATGTCAGGTGGGTGGGGTCGGGCGGCAACGCTGAGGTTGCTACCCGTTGGTGTGCGATACTTCGGAGCCTGTGCGGCGCGCGCGCCGCAGCCCCTGCTCGGTCGCCAGTGCGATCCCCGCCTGCACCGTCCCGCGCGTGGCAATGCCATCCATGCTCAGGCCCAGGCTCACCAGCGTCTGCGCGACCTCCGGGCGGATGCCAGTCAGGATGACTTCGGTGCCGAGCAGACGCACTGCGCGGGCGGCGGCGAGCAGGATGCTCGCCACGTGCGTGTCTACCACCGGCAACCCCGTGATATCCAGGATGGCGTAGTCGGCGCTGGTCTGTGCGACGCCCTCCAGCAAGGTGGATAACACGCGTTGCGCACGCTGTGAGTCGATCTGGCCGACCAGCGGCATCAGCACCACGTGGTCGGTGATCGGGATGAGCGGGGTAGACAGCTCGGCGATGATCGCCGCCTGCGTGTAGAGTGCTGCCTCCTGCATTCGCACCTGCTCGGCCTGGGCTTCGGCCAGCGCTGCGACCTGCGAAGCGATCACATCGTGGAGCTGGTTTTGCTCGGCGAGCCGTCGTTCTTCGCGTAACCGGGCGATCTCTGCCGTCAGCGTCATGTTTGAGGGCTTGACCGCGAATGTCACGCTCCACGCGCCATGCTCCTGCGCGATGGTCGCATCCGCCCAGCAGGGCATGCCAAAGGCGTGCGAAAAGATGCCGATGATTTTACCCTGCAAAAACGGGCAGCCCCACTGCGTGCCCGTATCCGCCTGCATGACCAGCTCCCACGGATTATCGACACGCACCGTGGCCGTGCGGTTGGCCGCATCATAGTGCGGCACCGTGAAACTGCCCCAGCCCGCAGTAGAGACTGCGCGCCCCCACGCCAGGAACCCCTCGGCGAACGTGTCACCGAGCACAGTGACCATAGCGCGGTAGTCCTCGTCGGTGCCAACGCTCGCGTTGCTGGCCACCAGGAGCTGGAAGAGCGGAACGCCGACTTCGTCTGCAAGCGGCTGGAGCATGCGAAACAGGGAGGGGTTGGACCAGAACAACACCGCAGGCAACCCGAAGAAGCTGAGCTTACCAGCAGGCAGATCCCACACGAACTGCGCGCGCTGCAGCTCAATGCTGTAGAAGTCGTCCGCTTTTGCATCGCTCATCAGCTTGCCCTCCATGTATGTACCACTCGCTCGGCACCAGTATTGTAGCATGGCTGCGTGATCGAGCGCGTACGCCCACCAGCGCACAGCGAGCGGGGCAGGCTGCTGCAGGATCCTCGCTGGCGGTGGCGACAAACCGGTAGCCCTGGCCGGGGATGGTCGCGCTGTAGCGCGGGTGCCGCCAGCCGTCCTGCAGCGCTGCACGCGCTGCACTGCGGGAGGCCGCTGCGCGCAGCCTCTGGTCGCTGATGAGCAGACTTCATACCCGGCTGCGGCAACCCGGCTATGATCATAACTGATAGTCAGCAGTGCACACAGCGGCACCGGGCTGGCTCGTGCAGACAGGATAATCATGGATACAACAGCGCTGGTGCGTCGTGCAGTCGAGGAGATCGCAAATGGCGGTGATCTCGCGCTGGCGGACGTGCTCTTTCACCACACGTACCACAATCATGCCGGGCTGATCACCGATCTGGTGCGCGGCCCGGAAGCGATCAAGGTGAGTTTGGCGTTCTACCGCACCGCATTCCCCAATTTGTTCATTCGCATCGATGGGCTGACGGCCAAACGTGACGCGGTGTTGCTGCGCTGGACCGCAGATAGTCACGCCGCATCGGGCACACTGACGGGGATGTGCGTCTGCCGGATTGCGGGCGGGCAGATCGTCGAGAGTTGGATGCACTGGGATCAGGAGCGCACGATGCGCAGGTTTGCGCACGCAACCGCGCGCTGAGTACGGCATGGTGGCACCGCAGCTACGCAGTCTTTAATGGAAACTATCGATGAATCAACCGATCGCACTATGCTGGAGCCTGCCCGTACCGCAGGTGCTTACGGCGCTTGAAAGTACCGCGCAGGGCTTGTCTACGGCGCAGGTGACGACGGCGCGCGCTATGATTGCGATTTGGAAAGGCAACGCACGATGCACACGCCAGAAATCCTCACACCGCCTCTGTCAGTGGATGACGACGGAATACACCCTGTTGCGCGCAAAACGCGATCGCCACTGCTGTTCATTGTGCTGATCTTCGCGCTCTCGGTTCCGTTCTGGGTCGTCGGTGCGTTGACCAACCGGCAACTGTTACCGGGTATTCCGGTCAGCGCGCTGAGTTTGATCTGCCCGGTGACGGCAGCAGCAATCCTCGTCCACCGCGCGCATGGATGGGCCGGTGTGCTGGCGTTCCTGCAGCGTTCCCGCGACTTCCGGCGCGTCAACGCGAAAATCTGGTATCTGCCGACCATGCTGCTGATGCCCGGCATCATGGTGCTGTCGTATCTTGTGCTGCGCCGCATGGGCGTGGTGCTGCCCGATCCGCAGTTCTCGATGACGACGACACTCCTCCTCTCCGTGGTGTTTTTCGTCGCAGCGATTGGCGAGGAGCTGGGCTGGTCGGGCTACGCGATCGATCCGCTGCAGGATCGCTACGGCGCGCTTGCCGGTGCCCTGATCCTCGGAGCGGTGTGGGTCGTGTGGCACGTCATTCCGCTGCTGTCGGTGCCACGGTCGCCGGGATGGATCGCCTGGTGGTCACTCGGCACGGTAGCCGTGCGCGTCATTATCACCTGGCTGTACAACAACACGGGCAGGAGCGTCTTCGTGGCGATACTCTTCCACGCCATGATCAACCTCACATGGCAACTCTTTCCCGGCGACGGCGCGGCCTACGATCCGCGCGTCACAAGCGTGATCACCGCACTGGTTGCCTGCATCGTGGTGATTGTCTACGGCCCACGCACGCTGGTGCGCGCGCACAACACGCGGAGATCAGATGCGACTCATTGAAACCTGGGTATGCCTTGCCAATTTCCTCAGCTGTACGGTCGTCGCGCTTCGGCTGCCCCGTGCAAGACGCTGGATGTGGTATGTGGTACCGAGCGCGCTGCTGATCGCCGTCGCACAGATCCTCGTGGAAGGCCCGCGCTGGCAGATGATCCCGGCGTACACGCTGACCGGGCTGCTCGTCCTGGTCTGGCTGGTGCGATACCGGGCACTGGCACCCAGACCCACGCACCGCATCAGTCGGCGTGCCATCGGGCTGGCCGTGGGGCTGGGTGCCCTCGGGCTGGCGGTCTCCATGCTGCTGCCACTCCTCATCCCGGTGTTTCGCTTCCCACAACCCGGCGGGCCATACGCGATCGGCACGCTGACGTATCACTGGGCAGACGCGGATCGTCGTGAGCTTTTCAGCGCTGATCCAGACGCCCAGCGCGAGCTGATGGTGCAGATCTGGTATCCCGCCACACAGGACCGCGCCGCGCCGCGTGCGCCCTACGTGCAGGATGCCGACGCGCTGGCGCTGGCGCTGGCGCGGCTGGGCCATGTGCCGACGTTCACCTTCGGGCACTTCGCCTACGTGACGACGAACGCCGTGCCGGGCGCGCCCGTGGCAGCAGCCGCGCCCAGCTACCCGGTGCTGCTCTTCCTGGAAGGGGCGATCGGCTTTCGCCAGATGAATACATTCCAGGTCGAGGAACTGGTCTCGCACGGCTACATCGTCGTTGCTATCGATCAGCCCTATACCGCCGCGACCGTCGTGTTCCCGGATGGACGCGAAGCTGCCGGGTTGTCGGCCGAACAGATCCGAACCCTGGTTCGCCCGAGCTACATCGCGACCGACCCCGTGCCGATCGTAAACGGTGTGACACTCACCGATGGCAGCATCATTCCGTATCTCGCGCGCGACGTCAGCTTCACGCTGGATCAGCTTGCCGCGCTCAATCAGGCGGATCCCAACGGCCTCCTGACCGGACGGCTGGACATGACGCGCGTCGGCACCTTTGGCGTCTCGCTGGGCGGTATCTTCGGTGCCGAAGCCTGCCGGCGGGAGCCGCGCCTGCGGGCCTGTCTCGTGATGGATGCGCCGATGCCGCGCGCGGTGATGCAGGCGGGGCTGCGGCAGCCGAGCATGTGGATCACCCGCGATGCCGCAACCATGCGACTGGAGCGCGCGCGCGCCGGCGGTTGGCCCGAGGACGAGATCCTCGCCCACCAGACGACCATGCGCGCGACCTTTGAAAACCTGCAGGACGCTGGGTACTTCGTGCAGATACCGGGGATGTTTCATGTCAACCTGACCGACGTCCCGCACTGGTCGCCGCTGTTGTCGCGGTTGGGTGTCACCGGTCCGATCGATGGACAGCGGGCGCACGGCATAATCAACGCCTACTCGCTCGCGTTCTTTGATCGGCACCTGCGGGGCCGCCCGGCAGCGCTGCTGGATAACTCCGCAGACCAGTACCCGGAGGTGCGTCTGGAAACGCGTTGACGCGTTGGAGGCACGCGGCACGATGGCCGCGTGCGGTGACCGGGCGCGAGATGAGCGACCTTCATACCAATCTGGTGTGGACACGCTAGACTCACACCGGGCGCGTGTGCCGCTCCACGCACCGGTGCCACTGGAGCGCGCAAAACCAGATCGCTGCTGCGGTACGTTGTGTCGCGCGGGTCGTCCTATCGGCCTTTGGTGGACTAGAAATACACAGGAGCATGGTATGCGAAACAGTGTCCTCTGCGCGCTGGTCTTTCTGCTCGGCCTGGCACTCGCTGGCTGTAGCATCGGGGCCGGGCAGGTGCGCGGCTCCGGGAATATCACGACTGAAACGCGGAAGGTCGCGGGCTTCACCGCAGTCGATGTCTCCGGCGTCGGCGATGTGATCATCACGCAGGGCGACGCGGAAAGCCTCACGGTCGAGACGGATGACAATATCCAGCGGCTCGTGCTGAGCGAGGTGCGCGGCGACACGCTGTACCTCAGCATGGAGCCGAACACGAGTCTGGCGCGCATTCCCCGGCTGATCTTCACCGTGACCGTGCGCGATCTCACGCAGCTGACGCTCGCTGGTGCCGCTACGATCAGCGTGCGCGACCTCAGCGGCGA
>JAYUYF010000042.1:0-5691 GCA_043752605.1 Roseiflexaceae bacterium | reverse complement strand
ATGAGTGTGACAATACTCTGGTAGCTGCGCGATATATCGCGCGAATTCTGGAGGCGGCATGGCAGATCGTATTCTGGTCGTCGATGATGAACGCAAGCTGGTGAGCGGCGTGGTGGCTTACCTGCGTCAGGCGGGCTACGAGACGCTGGTGGCCTATGACGGTCGTGCGGCGCTCGATCTGGCGCAGCGCGAACATCCCGATCTGATCCTGCTCGACCTGATGCTGCCGCAGATCGGTGGTATCGAGGTTTGCCGCCGTATCCGCCAGTCATCGTCGGTGCCGATCATTATGCTCACCGCGCGGGTCGAAGAGGCCGATATGCTGACCGGGCTGGCAATCGGGGCGGATGATTACATCACAAAGCCGTTTAGCCCGCGCGCGGTGGTGGCGCGTGTCCAGGCGCTGCTACGGCGTACCCACGGCCAACTTGTCGCGGCGGCACAATTGCGGATCGGCGCGCTGACGATCGATACCGACCATCGCCGGGTGCTGGTCGATGACCGCAGCATCGAGCTGACACCGACCGAATTCGATCTGCTGCTCGCGCTGATGCGCCACGCTGGCCGCCCGCTCACCCGCCAGCAACTCATCGATGCGGTGGCGGGCGAGGAGTTTACCGGCTATGATCGCACGATCGACGCGCATATCAAAAATCTGCGCCGCAAGATTGAAATCGACCCCGCCGTGCCGCTGTATGTACTGACGGTCTTTGGCGTCGGCTATAAGTTTCGTGAGCCCTGATGCACACACTCCGCACCCGCCTGACACTCGCCGCCACGCTCACCGCGCTGATTACCGTCGCAATTGTGGCAGTGATCAGTGTGACGCTGATCCGCCGCGGCTTTGACCGGCTGGCGGTCGAGCAGAGGCGCGACCAGGCGGCACAGGTGGCCGAACGCCTCGGTCGTTTTTATGCCGAGCGCGGCAGCCTGCCCGACTCACCGCTCGAACGGCGCGTTTTCAGCGATCAGAACGCCGATATTCTGCCGCGCCGTATGGTGCTCACGGATGCAAACTGGCGCGTGCGCTTCGATAACCGTGGCGGTGCGATCTCGCTGCGTGGGCTGCCGCTGCCGCTGCGTCTGCGCAACCAGGCGGTGGCGGCGACGAATGCCGATCAGGTGGTCGGCTATGTGCTGGTGCCGTTCTCGGGTGATACCAGCGAGCTCGGTACCTACGAACGCGATTTCCTGGCGCGCATCTACCTGAGCGTGCTGGTGGGTAGCGTACTGGCGTGTCTCGCCGCCGCAGGCATCGCCGCACTTGCCGCGCGTCAGCTCACCGCGCCGCTCGCACAGCTGCGCGATGCCGCCGCACGGCTGGCCAGCGGCGCGCGCCACGAGCCGATCGCCCCGCCACCCGATGCCGAGCTCGCCGAGCTCGCCAACAGCTTCAACCAGATGGCCGCACAGCTCGAACAACAACAGCAGCTCCGCCGCCACCAGCTCGCCGATATCGCCCACGAATTGCGCACACCGCTCAGCGTGCTCCAGCTGCAGATCGAGAGCGTCCACGATGGTATCGCTGCGCCCACACCCGAGCTGATCGACTCGCTCGGCGAAGAGGTGACGCTGCTGACGCGGCTGGTCGACGATTTGCGCTTGCTCTCGCTCGTCGATGCTGGCCAACTTTCGCTGACGCTCGAAGCGGTCGATGCCACGGCTGCGATCAGCCGCGCGCTCCAGGCGGCCGCGCCGCGCGCACGCCAGCAGCAAATCACGATCAGCAGCACGCCCGCCGGCGTGCCGCTGCTGGTGCGCGCCGATCCACAACGGTTGGCGCAGATCCTTGGCAATTTGATCGAAAATGCACTACGCTATACCCAGCCCGGTGGTCAGGTCGTCGTCGCGGCGCAACGCGGCGGCGGCGGCGTGCAAATCACCGTGCGCGACACGGGTGTCGGCATTGCACCGGCCGATCTGGCGCGAATCTTCGAGACGTTTTACCGCGCCGATCAGGCGCGCACGCGCGAGACGGGTGGGAGTGGCCTGGGTCTTGCAATTGTGCAGCGGTTGGTCACGATCCACGGCGGGCGCGTCTGGGCCGAAAGCACCATGGGCATTGGTACAACAATTGTTGTCGAATTGCCAGGCGCATCCACCAACCCGTAGGGATGCAGCATGCTGCGTCCGTGGGCCACCGTTATCGGTCGTCCGTGGGCCACCGTGACCGGGCAACCGTGACCGTCTGTCGATAAAGGTATCTGATGCCGCGTAGCACATCTGAACAATATCTATCTATCCCCGCGTCCGCCGCGAGCGCCGGCCCGGCCGATGCGCTGTTGTTTACCCGGCTCGAACGCAACCGGCTGGTGCTCCACGATCCGGCGAGCGCGCGCCTGTTTGTGCGCGCGGTACCGGCCGCCGCGCTACGCCGCTGGGATCACGGCCTGCCGCACTATCTGCTGGTCGCCACGCCCGAGGCCGTCGCGTCGTTTCCCGCCATCCGCCGCGCGCTCGATGAGCGCAGACTGGCCGCTGGCTGGCTGCCGCCGCAGTTGCCAGATCCTGTGCCGCTGCGGATCGCCTGGCAGACCACCGCACCCCACGATGCTGCGCTGCTGGAGAGCGGGGTGGCCGTGGTTGGGGAAGCGCAATCGGTGGCCGATGATGGTCTGGCGCTGGCCCTGCTTGGCAGTCGCATCGTGCGTGACTTTTTCCCGGTCGACCCGTTGTCTCATCTGCGGCTGCCCGAAATCCCGGTCGATCTCCACGCCGCGCTCGCCACACGCGGGTTGACCGCAGCGCAGGTGGCACGCGAGCGGAGCGCCCACGCTGCCGAGTTTGCGCTGGCGCTGACGCGTGCGTTTGCGCCGCTGGGTGTCACACCCGGTGCCGAGTTGCTCAACTGGTGGGAGCCTGACTTCGCCGGGTTGCGCGCAGCGATCGCGGTTCAGTTTGGTGGCGATATCCCGCAACGCTATCAGGAAGAATGGCAGCAGCGCCACACCGACGCGATCCGCGCTCGCGCCGGGTTTGCTGCCACACTGGCGCGCACCGTCGCCGATATTGATGACCTGGCAGACCATTGCTACCCTGCGCGTGCCGCGCACGGCTAATGACATTGAGGATACTGTGCAAGACGAAACCCACCAAACAACAGAAGAACCAACAGAGACATCGCGCTGGGCGCAGGTGATCGCCAACCCCACCAGTGGTGGGCGCGGCGCACCAGCCGCTGTGCCTGCGCTGCTGGATACGCTGGCGGCGCTCGGGCTCCAATCGGAGATAGCGTACACCACCGCAGACACCAGCCCGCAGGAGATCGCCGCGCGCGCCGCAGACCGCGGTGCGGCGCTGGTGGTGGCGGTGGGCGGCGATGGGACGATCAGCGCGGTGGGTGCTGGTCTGATTGGCCGTGATGTGCCGCTGGGTATCGTGCCGCTCGGTACCTACAACAATATCGCGCGCAGCCTGGGGATTGCGCCGCGGCTCGAAGATGCGCTCGATGTGCTGCGTACCGGCGTGCCGCGCCGCATCGATGTTGGCCGCGCCAACGAGCACACGTTTCTCGAGATCGCGGGTGTTGGCCTCGATGCCCGGCTCTTTCCGCACGCCGAGCAAATCAAGCGCGGCCGCTGGCGGCGCGTCGGCGCGTTATACCGCGCGCTCGAGCGCTACCGGCCCAACCGGCTCAGGATCGAACTGGCTGATGGTACGCGGATCGTCAGCCGCCCCATGATCGCGCTGGTGTCCAATCTGCCGTACTTTGGCGTCGGCTTTGCTGTCGCCCCCGATGCCACCGCCGATTCGGGTGATCTGGTGCTTTCGCTGTTCGAGCGCTTCACCCGTCTGGAGCTGCTGCGACATTTTGTGATGACGCTCTCGGGGCGACGCGTGATCGACCCGCGCATCCGTGTCTTCCGCAGCTCACAAATCCGAGTCAGCGGTGTGGCGCGCCAGATGCGCTTTCAGGCCGATGGCACCGTCCTTGGTCGCACGCCAGTCTTGTTTCGTACCGATCCTCAGGCGCTGACGGTGCTGGCCCCCGCGATCCGGTAGAGCAACTCACCGGCTTTTGGTACCACCAGCGCCGCAGGGTCGCCCGCAGCCCAGGTGTGTGGGTCGATTGTCTGCGGGTCGCAGTACTCCAGTCCGTGTGCGGCGCAACGCGCGGCGTCGATCGCGGTGGCGAGCGTCACACGGATGCGCGGCCGCTCGCCGCTGGCATCGTAGCTGCCATCGCCGCGTAGATGCGTGCTGTGGCCCAACACGCCCCAGGGTAGATGTTTGAAGCGCTCCCAGTGCGCCACAAAGTAATCGCGCACGTGGTAGCCCACCTGCGCCAGCACCGCGCCGTGCGTCTCGCTAAAGGTCGTGATATGCGGTGCGTAGATTACCACCTCGCCGCCGTCGGCGATCGCGGGTTCGAGCTTGTACATCCCCTTGGCCGCTGTCCACATGTCCTGGTACATCACGGGCATCACCGCCAGCGCGCGCTGGTAGGGTTGTGCGGTGTAGCGCACGTGGATCGTTGCCGAGAGCGCCGCCGCCGCCGCCCACGCGCGCTGTGGGGTGTCGATATACAGCCCGTGCAATGCCCCGCTGCCGGGGGCCACCACCAGCGCAAGACAACGCGTGGGCGTAGGCAGGAGTGCGGCGGCGGCGTCGATCAGCGCCCGTACGGGTGAGATCCCCGGCGCGCCGATCAGTGCGCGGCTGGTGATCAACGCGCCGAGCCAGTGCGATGTATTAATGATCTCGCCGCCGCTGATGCCCGGAAACAGATACTTGTTCCCCCCCGAGAAGCCCACCACCTCGTGCGGGAAGACCGGGCCGCAGATCAGGATCTGGTCGTACTCGACCGCCATGCGGTTGATCCGCACCGGCACTGCGTCACGCAGCCGCCCGTCGCTCAGGCGCGCCACCGTCGCGTTGTCGATCTGCCCGAGCAACGCAAAGGCGGCCGGGTCGTGCCAGGCGTGATTGAAAAACCTCGTGCCCGCGTAACGCCCGCCGCGCTCGCCTGCGCCGATGCCGAGGTGCGTGTCGATCGCCGCATCGGTCATCGGCTGGTGTGTGCCAAGCGCGATCAGCACATCGAGCGCGCGGGTGCGCGGCGCGATCGCGGCATGCAGCAACGGGAACAGTTGTGCCAGTGGTGCGGTGCGCGTGCCGTCGGGCACGATCAACAGCACGCGCTGACCATCGTAATCACGCCATGCGCTGGCTTCCCGGATGATCGCCGCCACCAGCGCCGCATCGAGCGTCTGGTCGGTATGTCCCTGACCTTCCATGGCTTCCTCCATCAAATTAGGACCAACGGTCTCTGCCCGAAGCGCTGACCTGCTGCTATACTGGAATGGAAAATGAATAATTGAGAATTAAAGAAGTTTCTCAACCAGCAATTTTCAATATTCAATCTCGTAATTCTCACTCAGCAATTCAGCAATACTCAAAGGTACCAACGATGCAAACTCTAACCATGCTGCTCGGTTTGATCGACCTGCGTGCGTTCCTGATGGTCGCGCTGATCTTCATTCCGCTCGAACGGCTCGTTGCGCTGCGTCACGATCAATCGATCTTTCGTGCAAAATGGGGCTATGATCTGATCTACACCTTTGCCAACAAGATCCTGGTCGCGCTCGGGCTGGCAGTGGTGGTAATCCTGATCGGCGGTGCGCTCAGCGCGCTCCTGCCCGATGGCGTGCCAGTGTGGGTGGCCGCGTTGCCGTTGCTTGTGCAGGTGCT
>JAYUYF010000041.1:0-2208 GCA_043752605.1 Roseiflexaceae bacterium | reverse complement strand
CGCCCCGCCCCGCCCCCAATCTCCCGCCGGGGGTCGCTACCGCTGCACCTGGGGCAGGGTGCAGAGAAACGCCTCGCCAAAGCGCGCAATAAACGTCTCGGCGCTCGAGCCGGTGGTGACGACCTGCTGTGCCGCCCCACCGTTGGACCAGCCGGTGCTGCGGAGCGTATTGAGGCCGGTGCCCTGCAGCGGTGCATTGAGCGCGAGGCGATACCCCTCCCACGAGGTAAACGTCTGACGCCCGGTGAATGGCACGCTGTTGACGAGCACGCGGCGGCCAGCAGGTTCGGTGTCGACGGTCATCATCACTTTGCGCGGTTCGAGCATCCGCGTCACCGTGCCCGTCAGCCCTGCGCTATCAGTGGCGGTGAGCCGAATCTCGACAAAGCTGTTGCTGGCGGCGTCGACATCTTCGGGGCTCGGTGCGATCAGCTGGATCTGCTGACCATTGATCGGCCCGAGCAGCGGGTGGGTATGAGTATCGGGTTGCCCGGCACGGTGGTGGAGCAACAGCTGCCAGGTATAGGTCACATCGCTGCCCGTCAGTGGTGTGCCGGCGGCTGTCGTCGCTGTGGCGCGCAGCGTGACGTTCTCACCGACACGGAAGCGCACACCCGCCGCCGGTTCGGCGATCGTCGGCTGCGGGCCACCAACGTCGACTGTGATCGTCGCCTCACTGGTGAGCCCGCCGTTATCGGTCACGGTCAACTTCGCGGTGAAACGGCCGCTGCTGGTGTAGGTATGCTGCGGGTTGGCGCTGGAGCTGGTGCCACCATCGCCAAAATCCCAGCTATGGCTGATCGAGTTACCCGCGTCGGGGTCGCTGCTGCCACTACCCGTAAAGGTTACTTGCAGCGGCGCAGCACCACTGCGCGGCGTTGCCCCGATCACCGCCTGCGGCGCGCGGTTGGCGAGCGTGCCGGTGAAGCGGATCCGGCGCAGCCCGTTGTCGTACGAGATGTAGTAAAGCGAGGTCTTTGTCCCATCCGGCCCAAACACCATCGCGATCGGTGTGTTTGCCTCTGTTTCAAACATCGTTGCGGTGGTCTGGCTGCTGCCATTGCTCGCAATACGCATGATTTTGCCACAGACGCTATCGCCAAACAGGTACGCACCGTCATACTCCGCCGGCCAGTTCGCCGCATCGGGCACAAACACGGCGGCGGTGATCGACCGACAGTTACCGCTATCGGTGCCCGGCACACTCTGGCTGTGCGCGTAGGTAAAGAACGGTGCGACCATGTTTTGCGGTGGCGGGTCGCAGGTGCCGCCGGTCTTGCCCGGGCCCGGTCCCTCGCGGCACGGCCAGCCATAATCGGCACCCGCCTGTGCGAGGTTGACCTCTTCGAAAGCGCCCTGCCCGACATCATTAATCATGAAGCGCGTGGTGGCGGCATCGGGGTCGAACGCAAAACGAAACGGGTTGCGCAGGCCCCAGGCAAACGTCTCTTGACAGGTGTTGCCCGGCGTCGTTCGACCGGTAGTGTTGCAACGCTCGGTGTTTGCACCGGTAAAAGGATTATCGGCCGGGATGGTGCCATCGCTGTTGATCCGCAGGATTTTGCCAAGCAGAATATTGCGGTCACGCGCGGCGTCGTTGTCGCCACCACATTCATTGGTCGTCTGATAGTCGCAGCCACTGTCGCCAATCGAGACGTATAGCTTGCCATCTTTACCAAAGGCAAGATCGCCACCATTGTGGTTGCCGTTCACGCTTGGCATATTGTCGAGCAACACCTGTTCGGTGTTCAGAGCGAGCACGTTGCCGTTCATCGTGAAGCGGCTGACACGGTTAACTGGTTCATTGCTGTTGCCATGATAATTGTTACAATTAGCCGTTTTTTTGAAAGTGTAGAACAGGTAGATCCAGTTGCTACCGGGTGTGGTGAAGTTTGGGTCGGCCGCGACACCCAGTAAACCGCGTTCGAAAAAATTGCATGTTATTGATGTCATATCGGTCGTCGCTACGAGAACCAATGTACCGGCAGCGAGCGTTTTGAGACGACCAGCTTGCTCGGCCACAAGCAGGCGGCCATCGGGCAGGAACGCCAGATCTGTAGGCTGCGCGACGTCAGGGGTCACGGTTGTCGATTCGAATTGGAGCGGTAGCTGAGCCTGTACAGGATGTGACACAATTGCCGACGAAATGAAGAGTGTGAAGAGCAACACGATTTGGCGCGCACGACGCATAGTGAACCTCCGGGTTGA
>JAYUYF010000040.1:0-25169 GCA_043752605.1 Roseiflexaceae bacterium | reverse complement strand
GGCGCGCCGATCTGCGCAGCAATCTGGGCCAGCCCGCGTTTGACCGCTTCGACCTCAGCTGGCGCGGCGTCGTTGATTGCATCGAGCTCGGCACGCCGCGCACCGACGGTGGCCAATTGCTCGCGAGAGGCAGCGATATGGGTGCTGGCCTCTTCATAGACCGCCGCCGCCTGCGCATAGTGCGCCTCGGTTGGTGCAGCGACGCTACGCACGATCTGTTCGGCGCGGTCGTAGGTCTCCTTCGCCACCTGAAACGACTCCTCGGCCGCGCCCTGCGTCTGCGCGAGCTCAGCCACCGCCGCATCCGAATACGAGACTGCGTCAAACTGCGCCTGGTCGCGCGCTTTGGTGCTCGCCAGACCAAGGTCGGCGAGCTCGCCGCCGGTCTTGCGCTGGGCATCTTCAAACACCCCGCGGGCGCTGCCAAGTTTCTGGCGCGCCACATTGCGCTTGCGGATCGCGCCATACGCAAACGGAGCCCCGATCAGTGCCGCGCCACCGGCTGCCGCAAGCGCACCCAGGCCGAGCGAATCCTGACCCTGGTCGACAAATGCCGCCTCGGTGGCGCGTAGCGCATTGACAAACGCAGCCGTCGTCTGACCGCGTCCCAGCGACGGGTTCAGCTCGTTGCCGCGAATACCTGCTGCGACATCACCAAGCTGATTTTTCCATTCATCGCCGTAGCGGATCTCGCTGTAACGCGGCTCGAACGCGACATAGATCGCGATCATGCGCGGGTTGACAGTATCGCCGCGCATCAGGCCATCATCGCGCAATACCGTATCAAAATCGGGTGCCTGGCCGCGCTCAACCGCATAAATCGCGATAATCGCACCACGCGCGAGCAGCGGATCGGCCGCCTGCCGGATCTGATTCTGGTCGAGCCGGTTCCCCGGATCGCGAAATGAGATACTCCCGCTCTGTGCGAAGGCCGGCGTGGCCATGAGCAGCAGGAGCACAAGGACAGCTGCAAACCGAACGCCATGACGCATGATTGCCTCCTCAAAAGCCGCTATAATTCGATACCGAGAATTTTGGCGGCGCTAAAAATATCTTTATCGCCACGTCCCGAAAGATTTACGAGGATAATCTGATCGGGTTGCATCGTTGGCGCACGGCGCAGTACCTCGGCGATCGCGTGCGCACTCTCCAGCGCAGGAATGATACCCTCGGTACGTGAAAGGATCTGAAACGCATCAAGCGCCGCCGCATCGTCGACCGATGTGTAGAACGCGCGCTCGGCATCGTGCAGTGCGGCGTGTTCCGGGCCGACGGCCGCGTAATCGAGACCGGCCGAGACGCTGTGTGTCAGGCCAATCTGGCCATCGGCATCCTGCAAGACGTAGGTGTACGTGCCCTGAAAGACGCCCGGCCGACCGCCGCTGAAGCGTGCCGCGTGCTCGCCAAGTGCCACACCACGGCCACCCGCCTCGACACCGATCAGATCCACGCTTGAGTCGTCGAGAAAATCGGTGAACATCCCGATCGCATTGCTCCCACCACCTACACAGGCGATGATAGTATCGGGCAGGCGACCGGTGGCGGCCAGGATCTGTGCGCGCGCCTCCTGGCCGATGATCCGCTGGAAATCGCGCACCATCGTCGGGTACGGGTGCGGGCCAAGCGCCGAGCCGAGCAAATAGTACGAATCGGGGTTGGTTACCCAATCGCGCATCGCCTCATTGACCGCATCTTTGAGCGTGCGGCTGCCACTTGTGACACCACGCACATCCGCGCCCATCAGCCGCATGCGGAAGACATTTGGGCTCTGGCGCGCCATATCGTCGACGCCCATATACACGACGCACGCGATGCCGAGCAGCGCACAGACCGCAGCCGTGGCCACGCCGTGTTGGCCGGCACCCGTCTCGGCGATAATCCGCGTCTTGCCCATCCGCTTCGCGAGCAGTCCCTGGCCGAGCGCGTTGTTGATTTTATGCGCGCCGGTATGCGCCAGATCCTCGCGCTTGAGCCAGATCTGTGCGCCGCCGCAGTGCGCCGTCAGGCGCGCGGCAAAGGTCAGCGCCGTCGGGCGGCCGGTGAAGGTGCGGTGCAGATCGGCGAGCTCCGCCGCAAACGCGGGATCGCTGCGCGCATCGGCATAGGCATCGGCCAGCGCGGCCACCGCCGTCGCCAGCGTTTCGGGGATGTAGGCACCGCCGTAGCTACCAAAGCGCCCGGGGCGGGTGGTGGTGGTCGTCATCGCGCGTATCCCGTAGTGTTGCCATTCCGTTGCATATTGTAGCACGCGGTCTGTTGCCCGGTGATCGGCGCTGGGGTATAGTACGAATGCAGCCTGCTGCGTCCCTGCCGACACGACCGACCGATGAGACACGAATGGTAGATTTTGCACAATTTGATGCGGCAAAGGCGCGCCTCGATGTCATGCGCCCGTTGCTCGCCCCGCTCGTGCGCAACTTGCACGATGATCTCGTGTTACGCTGGACATACCATTCTAATGCGATCGAGGGCAACTCACTGACGACCAAAGAAACACGTGTGGTGCTCGAAGGCATCACCGTCGGTGGGAAATTGTTGCGTGAACATTTCGAGGCGATCAATCATCGCGATGCAATTCTGTATGTTGAGCGGCTAGTGCAGGAACATGCGCCGCTGAGCGAGTGGCAGATCCGCAACATCCATCAACTGGTGCTACATAATATCGACGATGATTTCGCAGGCGTCTATCGGACGATCAATGTCGTGATCGCCGGGGCGACGCACCTGCCACCCGCTGCCGTTCACGTTGCTGCAGCGATGGCGGAGCTTGTGACGTGGCACCAATACAGCAGTGCATCCCATCGAACGTGCGGCGCGGCTGCACGCCGATTTCGTCAAGATTCACCCGTTTGTGGATGGCAACGGTCGCACCGCGCGCCTGCTCATGAACCTCGACCTGCTCGCTGCTGGCTTCCCGGCCGTGGTGCTACCGGTCGAACATCGCCTCGGCTACTACGAGGCACTCGACACAGCGCACGTGCAGGGTGAGTATGCGCCGTTTCTGACTCTGGTTGCGGATTGCCTTGCAGCCAGCTTCGCCAGCTACTGGCGTGCGCTGGCAATGTGAGGAGCGCAGTGAAATTATTTCAAGACCGCTCACCGCTCTCCTTCGCAAGCGCTCCCCTCTCCCAAAATGGGAGAGGGGTCGGGGGTGAGGGCACTACCGGCGCAACCATACTGAGATTTGCTGTAGGCTGAGGCTAGCCCGCCTCGTCGATTTGCAGCCGCCGGGTGGCATACGTCAAATCCTTGGCGGCGGCCTGGTCGAGGCGGCCGGTGGCGGTGAGTTGCTGGGCCTGGGCGTGGGCGGCGGCAGCCAGATCAGCGGCACCAAGCGCCGCGAAGCGCTGGGCGGCGGCGGTGAGTTGCTGTGCGGCACCGTGCGGGTCATCGGCGGCCCGGGCGAGCGCGCGCTGCTGGATGCGGGCGGCGGTGGCGGCACCCACGGCCGCGACCAGCCGCGCGGGCGGTGGCGTGCTGCCGCTGCGCGCGAGCAACGGAATGGTGTTGCCGCCAACAGCCTCGATGGTTGCGGCGCAGCCGCTGAAATGGATTGGCAGCAGCAGCTCGAGCAAAATCTCGTGCGCGGTGGCTCCGTTGAGGACGATCCGCGCCGGTTCGCCGGCGGCTGGCTCGCGCGGGGTGCCCAGCACAGGGCGCAGCGGCGTCACACGCCGCAGCTGGACACCAGCACTGGGGGTGATCGTCACGCTGCGGGGTAAGCTGCCTGCCGGTTGCAGATCGGCGGCCACCAGATCGGGGATGCGTGCCACATCGCGCACCATGAGCGCCTGGCCACCACTCCGATCAGCGAGGGTGGTGAGCAACAGTTCGTGGAACTCGCTGCCGACGCCGAGCGTGCTGATCGTTGCACCGGCCGCTACCAGCACGGCGGCCTGTTCTTCGCAGGCAGCGTGGTTCTCGGCAAATCCGTCAGTAATCAACAGAATGTGCGGCCGCAGCGTGGTCGGGGCTCCGCGCAATGCACTGTGGGCGTGTGCCAGACCGGCAACCATGTTGGTGCCAGTGCCCGCATCGATCTGATCGATCCGGTCAATCGCGTGCGCAAGTTCGGCGCGTTGGCTCGCCGGACCGCTACACACCAGTGTGGCACCATCGCCAAAGGCCACCAGGCTAAAGTGATCCTGCGCGCCGAGTCGCTCGAGCGCCGCGTGCAGCGCGCGGCTGGCGTAGCTGAGCGCGCTGGGCAGGCTGCGGCGCAGCTCGTTTGGCAGCGCCTCAGCCAGTTGCCAGACCGGCACGCCATCGACCAGCGTTTCGAATGCGCCGCCGCGTTGTACTAGCTGGCGAAACAGGGCTTCGTCGGCGATCGGGATCCGCATCGACTGACTGGCATCGACCAGAAAGAGATAGTGTGTGGCGGCTACCGGCGCGACGTCACCGGCGATCTGCAGCAGACAGTAGGCGATCTGCGGGATGGCCAGCGGTGCGATTTGCAGCACCGCTGGCACGCATGTCAGACGTGTGCTCATCTCCCCGTCAGCCGGTCGAGCAGCCAGGCGTCTTGCTCGGCGCGCTGCACCAGGTTGGCGTAGCGGCCGGAGGGGCCGCCGTGGCCGCCTTCCATCATAGTGCGGAGGATAATTGGCGCGTGGCTGCCCGATTCGGCCCGCAACCGTGCCACCCATTTGGCGGGCTCCCAGTACTGAACACGCGCATCGTGCAGCCCGGCAGTGGTGAACAACGCCGGATACTGGCGCATCGTCACGTTATCATACGGCGAATATGCCAACATGTAGGCAAATGCCCGCGGGTCGTTCGGATCGCCCCATTCTTCGAATTCTCCAGCGGTCAGTGGGAGCGAGCTGTCCATCATCGTGTTGATGACATCGACAAATGGTACCCCTGCGAGCACGGCGCAAAATAGCTCGGGGCGCTGGGTCATCGCGGCCGCCACCAACAACCCGCCTGCGCTGCGGCCCTCGATCGCGATCCGCGCCGGGTCGGCGTAGCCGTGCTGCCCGAGATACTCGGCGCAGGCGATCAGATCATCGAAGCTGTGCTGCTTCTGGTGCAGCTTGCCCGCATCATACCAGGCACGCCCCATGTCGCCACCGCCACGCACGTGCGCGAGCGATACCATGATACCCCGATCGAGCAGCGGGATCGCTTGTTCGTAGAACTGTGCCTCCAGCTCGGCACCATACGCACCGTAGCCGAGGATTAGCGTCGGGTTGCCGCCTGCACGCCGCAGATCCGTGCGATATACCAGCGAGATCGGTACCTGTGTGCCATCGGGTGCGCTGGCGAAGACACGTTCACCCGTGTAGCGCGTGGCATCATAGCCGTGCGGTGTATCGACTTTAATCGTCGTACGCGCGCGCGAGTCCATCTCGTAGGCGTAGACGGTCTCGGGCGTCACCAGCGAGCTATAGCGCAGGTAGAGGGTTGTTGTTTCATACTCGTGGTTCAGACGGTGCCAGCGCAGCATGTAATTTGGGTCGTCAAACGCGATAGTGTGTGTATCGCCGGTCGTCAGCTCCGTTACATGCGCCTGCGGTACACCCGCGTGGTTGCCGTACACCACCATGTACTCTACAAACAGATCAAAGCCATCGAGCGTCACATCGATGCGTGCAGGCACGACATCTTCCCAGGCAGTCGGGTTGGCAATCGGCGCACGTCGTAGGCGGAAGGTCTGCGCCTGGTCGTTGGTGCGCGTGTAGAGATAGCCAGCGCGATGCCCGACATCGTGTTCGACGCCTGCGACGCGTGGGATGAGGCGCTGCGGTGGGGTGATGGGTGTATCGGCTGGAACGCCCCAGACTTCGGTAGTCGTGCTGCTGCCACTGGTGACGAACAGGTATGCATCGTCGCGGCTGCGCTGCACGTACAGGTTGAACCGGTCGTCGGCCTCTTCATGCACGACGACGGGGGGAGCGGTCTCACCCACCGTGGTGCGGTAGAGTGTGGCTGAACGCCAGCTCGCATCAAACGTGGTGTAGAACAGCGTCGTGCTGTTGTTTGCCCAGGCGAGGCTGAATCCGGTATTGGTGATCGGCGTGCCAATTGGTTGCATGCTGGTGAGATCGAGCACCACGAGATCAAAGCGTTCATCGCCACGCGTATCGGTGGCATACGCGAGCCGCCGATGGTCGGGGCTGATAGCAATTGGCCCAAATCCAAAGAACGAATGACCGACCGCGAGCGCGTTGCCATCGAGGAGCACCTGCTCGGCGGTGGGCAGCGCACGTGGTGCGCGGCAGATCAGCGGGTACGCGCCACCAGCAATGGTACGTGAGTAGTACACAAACTCGCCGTGAGGAATCGGCGCGCTGATATCGACCTCGCGCAGCCGCGTGCGTGCCTCGGTTTCCAGATCGGCGTACAGGGCGGCTAGTGGTGCGAGCAGCGCATCGGCATACTGATTCTCGGCCGCGAGGTAGGCCAGCACCTCGGGGTCTTCACGGTCGCGCAGCCAGTGGTAGCGATCGACGCGTGCCACGCCGTGCAAAGTGCTTGTGAACGGGCGCGGCGGGGCAGCGGGTGGGATGGTCATCGAGATCTCCAGCGCAACCGGGCGAAACTGTAGCGCCACTATTGTAAAAGCAGCTGCGCCGTGCGTCAATCGGCGTTGCTGCGCGGTTTGTCGTACGCTATAATATGGCTGAGCGCCCCCGTAGCTCAGGGGATAGAGCAGCGGTTTCCTAAACCGCGTGTCAGCCGTTCGAGTCGGCTCGGGGGTACCACCACTATCTGGCGTCCTGCCGCCGTCAATCCGTAGCGTGGTTTGCTACTGTTGCTTCGGTGCTCTCCTCCTGTTTCGCTATCTGTGTCCTTAGCTCCGGGTGATCAGACAGGCCTGCTACGACCGGCTGCGTATGCCGTATGCCGTTGGACGTGTGCCGTCGGCCGCTATGACGTACATACCCTGCCGATCACAGGCACCGTGCTACAATGTGGCGCACCGCGAGGCGCTATCAGTAAGAGAGGCAACATGCGCTTTCACCACCTGTTTCCATTCGCGCTCGCGCTCGCCGCGTGTGCGCAACCCGCACTACCGCCCAGGAGCACGCAGATGCCGATCGCCACCACGCCGCCGACGGCGGTGCTGGGGCCGACGGTCGCTGCGTCGCCGGTGGCCAGCCCCACCGCAGCGCCAGGGCCGCCGATCAGCGTCGACGCGCTGACGATCGAGCTGCCCACCGGTTTTACAATACCGACGAACCCTGGCTTCACCACACTCCTCGCACCGACGGTGGATGTCGGCCCGATCGCGTCGCAAGCTGCCGATGTGGTGCCGCCAGCCGATTTTGTCACCGCGTATCTGCTCTCGGATACACAGCGCAACGCGATCGTGCGCGCGGGATTTGTCGTCAGCCCGGCCGATGCGCGCGAGTTCTTCGAGGTCTACGAGCGCAACCGCTACGATTTTACGCCATCATTTGTCTCATCCGATGTGGCGCTGCACGCCTACCACCAGGTGTTCGACTCGATCCTGCGCGTGACCGAGACCGAAGCGTTTTCGCCGACGCTCGTCGCGCTCGATAGTGGCATGCTCGATGCATCCGTCGATCTGTACAATCAGCTGGCCGGGAGCCCGTGGCAGGAGGCGGCGCGCCGCAATGCGGCCTATTTTGCGCTGCCGATCGCCGTGCTGCGCCCCGATTGGCCGGTACCCGCCGCGCTGGCCGATCTGGTCGAACCCGATCTCGCCGCAGTGCGCGCGCACGCGACGCAGTCGCCGTCTACCATCTTCCCGGATGATCCGCGCGGCGAGGACTGGACGCAGTATACGCCGCGTGGCCATTACACCAGAAGCGAAGACCTGACGCGCTATTTCCAGGCCATGATGTGGCACGGGCGGCGCAGCTTCTCGGCCGAGGCCGGCCGTGACGAGACCGTGCGCCGCCAGGAATTGTTGCTGCTCCACGCGCTCGCGACCACCAAGGACATCGTGGCCGGCGGCGGCAGTTACAGCGCGGTCGAGCTCTACCGCCAGATCTACGAGCCAACCAGCTTTTTTGTGGGCGAGACCGACGGGCTCAATCCGCTCCAGGCGCTCCCTGCACTCGCGCAGGTCTATGGTGATGCGCCCGATCTGGCGACGCTGACCGACGACGCGCGGCTGGCGACGCTGCGCACGGCGCTCGCGGCGCTGCGCACCGAGCAGATTCGCGATCTGCCGAGCGGCGGCCCGGTCGAGGATCCTGAGAACGGCATCCGATTTATCGGTCAGCGGCTGGTGCCGGATGCGCTGGTGTTTACCAATTTGCTCGATCCCAAGGTGCCGGGCCGCCAGTTGCCAAAGTCGCTCGATCTGTTTGCCGCCATGGGCAGCGCGCGCGCGCAGGTGCATCTTGCAGCGGCGGGCGATCTGGTGCTACCCAACTACGCGGCGCAGCTCGACCTGATGCGCGCCGATCTGGCTTCAACACCCGAAGCAACCTGGAATGCGACGCTCTACTACGGCTGGTTGAACACCTTTCGGCCGATCCTGCAACCGGCGCCAGTGGGTGCGCCGCGCTTTACGCAAAACGAGGCCTGGACCGACAAGCAGCTCGCCACCGTGCTCGGTTCGTGGGCGCAACTCAAGCACGATACACTGCTGTACGCCAAACAGGTTGCGGTGGAAGCCGGCTTTGTGCTCGAACCGCCGCGCCCCGACCTGCCGCGCGGCTATGTGGAACCCGTGCCCGATGTGTTTGCGCGCATCACCACGCTCAGCGAGAACACGCGCGCCGGGCTTAGCAGCCGTGGCCTGCTCAGCGAAGCTGGTACCGCGCAGCTTGCGGCGCTGAGCGCGATGATGACCCGGTTGCAGGCGATTGCGGAAGCGCAACTGCGCGGTGAAACGGTGAGCGATGCTGACCATGCGTATCTGTTTACCCTCGGCATTCGGCTCGAAGACCTGACGTTTGCGACCGACGCGGATCGTGCGCCCTATAGCGATCTCACCACCGGATTATCGGGCGAGACGCGCGGCAACGCGCCCGTGTATGGCCAGACCATCACCACGAGTGAAGCCGCACCACCCAATGCGGCGATCGTGGCCGATATCGCCACCTCGCCAAGTGGCATTGCGCACGTGGGTGTCGGCCGGATCCACCATATTTTTGTACTCGCACCCGTCGATGGCAAACTGGTGCTGACGCGCGGCGGTGTCTTCTCGTCGTACGAGTTTGTGGCGGGCGAGCGGCTCTCAGACGAAGACTGGCGCGCGCAGCTCGATGCGGGTGAAGCGCCGCCGCTGCCGGTATGGCAGGCGAGCTTCCGCGTGGATGAGACGGCGGCGACGCCGCTGATGAGGCGGATCGTCGACCTGAACAGTGCGGTGACGCGCGCGTTCTTCTACGCGAGCGACGATGGGCTTGAGCAGGAGTTCACCGGCGCAGAACTGACCGACACGCAGAATTTTGTGCGCGATTTGCAGAATCGCCGCCAGTTTATCGGCATGCAACGGCTCGAATTGTCGTTCCTCTCGTTCGACCAGGCCTCGCCTACGGAAGCGACGGTCACCACGCGCGAGCGCTGGCGTGAGGATCTGTATGACGGTGTGGCAAACGATCTGAACGAGTTGCCGCAACCATCCGGGATGCGTGAATATACCGCAACGACGACCTACAACCTGGTGCTGGGCGATGCGGGCTGGCGCGTGAGCCGGGTGCAACAGACGCCGGTGCCGCCGGGTTTTCGATGATGCAGCGTGGTGCGTCGGGGCAGGGGGCGGGCCGGGCCGTAATACGGCCCGGCCACCGGAGAGACGCAACATGTTGCGTCTCTCCGGCCCCCTGCGGCGGCGCGGGGATCGGCGGTGGCGGTGCGGAGATCGGCGGTGGCGGTGGCGGCGCGGGGATGGGCGGTGGCGGTGGCGGCGCGGGCGGACGCAGCATGCTGCGTCCCTACGTGATCGTGGCGGTCGCGCTGATCCTCACCCTGATCCTGCCCACCGCTGCCCGCGCGACCGCTGCCCCTGAATGGACGCCGATCTACACGCGTGTGGCACCGGCTTTGGGTGCGACGATCGACGTGCGCGCGGTGGGGGATATCATGCTCGCGCGCCATGTGGCGGGTGCTCGCGCGCCATGGTCCACGCGGCTTGATCCGGTCACATCCTTACTTTCGGGTGACATAACAATTGGTAACCTTGAATCGGTGCTCACGACACAACCACCGGTGCGCGGCACGGGTGTGCGGCTGATCGGCCCGCCCGCCGCCACCGCCGCGCTGGCGGGCCGGGTCTCGCTGGTGGGGCTGGCAAACAATCACGCGCGTGATGCCGGTGCGGCCGGGCTGGCTGAGACAGTTGCGATATTGCGCACGGCGCAGATCGGCAGTGTGGGTGCTGGTGCGACCGCGACCGCCGCTGCTGCGCCGTACCGCACGACGATCAATGGGCTGCGCGTCGCGGTCTTTGCGGGCAACGATACCACAGGTGCGCTGGATGCCAGCGCGGATGGCGACATGGCACCGGCGCGGCTCGATGCGCCGCTGCTGACCGCGATCCGCAGCGCGCGCGCCGCCGCCGATCTGGTGATCGTACTGGCGCACTGGGGCACCGAGTATCTTGGCACACCCACCGAGCGGCAGCGGGCGGCGGCGCGCGCGCTGGTGGCCGCCGGTGCCGATCTGATCATCGGCGCGCACCCGCACGTCCTCCAGCCCGTCGAGCTGGTCGAATCCGGCGGGCGGCGTGGCGTGGTTCTCTTCTCGCTCGGCAATTTTCTGTTTGATCAGACCAGTCGCCGCGAGACCGGCAGCGGCGTGGTGGCGCGTGTACTGCTCGATGTGCAGGGCGTCGTCAGCGTCAGCGCCGCACCGGTGGATACGCTGGCGGGAGTGGTGTATCCGTTGCCAGCCAACAGCCGCGAGGGAGCGCTGACGCTGGCGGCGCTGGGCGCGCGCACAGATGCCGGGTTGCCCGTAGCACCGCACCCAACACTCCGTGGCTACGTGTTGAGAGGTGCCAACCTGAAAGAAATGCCTATCGCGCGGCGCAGCAACCCGATCGACCACCCGCGCCGTGTGCTGGTCGATCTGCGCGGTGATGGCCAGCGCTCGCTTGCGATCCTCGACGACGCGGGCGTGCTGCGTGTGTATGCCGGTGAGACCGAAGACAGCGCAGTAGGCTGGACAACCGCGACCTACGGCTGGCGCGCGTTTCGGGTGTTGGCGGGCGACCCGAATCGCGACGGGCGGCAGGAGTTGCTGGTACTACTCTGGAAGCCGGATCGACGCGGCGTGCTGGCGGTGCATCCCTACCTGATCGGCTACCGCGGCGGCGCGTACAAGGTGATCTGGGGGGGCTCGCCGCGGCCGACGATGATCCGCGATGTCGCACTATCCGACCTCGATGGCGATGGTTTTGACGAGTTGGTGTATCTTGAGGGTGGCGCGTCGGAAGCCGATGCGGGCAGCGAAATCGGCGTGTATCAGTGGGGTGGCTGGGTTTTCAGCGAGGTCGCGCGGGTGCGCGGCGGTCCGTGGTACGCGATCGATGCGCGGGCGGGTGGGGTGGTGGCGGCAACAATGCCAACGATGCCAACGATGCCGTAGGGACGCAGCATGCTGCGTCCGCCCCCGCGCCATGCGGCCGATCCGCCGCCGCCACCGCGTCGATCCGCCCCCGCGCCACCGCGCCGCATCGATCCCGCGCCACCATCGCTCCCGCCACCGCGTCGATCCCGCGGCCGCCGCCATGCGTCCGTCACCGCCGCCGCCGCCGCGCCGCTCCCACCGCGCGAGCCTACATCAATTGCGCATCGAGCGAAATCGTGAGACCCGGACGCAACAGGTTCGAGACCGGGCACTTCTGCTCGGCCGCGACCGCGTGCGTTGCAAACTCCTCGGCGGTGAGCCCCGGCACGCGGCCGTGCGTAACGAGGTGCATCGCGTTGATGATGCCGTTGTCGAGCGTGATCGTCGCTGTGGTGCGGATCTCTTCTGGCTTGTGGCCAGCGCTGGCCAGGTAATTGGCAAATGCCATGCTAAAGCACGCCGCGTGCGCTGCTGCGATCAACTCCTCGGGGTTGGTGCCCTTCGCATGCTCGAAGCGCGTCGCAAAGGTAAACGGAGCATCATTGAGCACGCCGCTGGTGGCGCTGATCAGGCCGTTGCCGCTGCGCAGATCGCCGTGCCACGTGCCGGTCGCTGTTCGTTCGATCGCCATAGGTTTCTCCTTCTCGCCGCCGTGATCGACGGTTTATGCGAATACATGAATCCAGTATACCGCTATCTCACCACGGGCGGCGCGGCGCGGCGGGCACGATCCCCAGCGCGGCGACGTGCTGCGCGATCGCGGTCTGTACGTGCGTATCCCAGTACTCCCAGGTGTGCGCGCCGGGATGCTCGTGGTAGCGGTGCGGTATACTGCGCGTGGTCAATTCGCTGTGAAAGCGACGATTGTGCGCGATCAGAAAATCATCTGTGCCGCAATCAAACGTCAGTTGTGGCAACGCCTCGGGCGCGATGCTGGCGGCGAGCGCGGGCAGATCAAAATACTGCGGGTCGAGATCGCCGATCATGCGGATGCCGTTTGCCGATTGCGCGCTGACTTCATCCGGCGTGAGCACCGCGCTCGAGTGTGCGTAGACCGAACAGAAGCGCGTGTGATGCCGCAGGCCGAGGCTCAGCGCGCCAAAGCCACCCATCGAAAGCCCGCCAATTGCCAATTTGCCCGGTCGTACCTGAAACGTTGCCTGCACGTGGTCGAGCAAATCCTGCATGACAAATGTCTCGTAGCGGTCAATCGGGCCAATATCGGCCCACCAGCTGATCGCGCCATCGGGGCACACCACGATCAACGGCAACCCTTCAAGATGGTGCGCCAGCCGCGACTGGATCAACCAGCTCTGGTGGCTATCGCTGCGGCCGTGCAGCTGCACCAGTACCGGATACGGGCCGGGTGTGGTTGTGTCGGGCAAGAGCGCAGTATAGGTCGTATGGCGGCCGAGCGCCATACTGAAGAATTGCATTGTTCCAATGTTCATACTCGGGCCTCTTCATGCAGCACTATGCGAGTCAAGACGACCGAATTCCGCGGACAAAAATGGTGACGATCGCGTCAACACCATCATCAATCGCTTCAAATTCGAGTGGGTCGGCAGGGTGGCGGTTGAGCGAGGTCGCGAGTGCGAAAAAAGACCGCACGACCGCGTTGACCGGCAGCGTGGTGGAAATGGTACCATCGGCCCGCCCCGCCACAACCAGCGTGGTGACACCTTGCTGCATGCGTCGCATACGTTCGAGTGATTCGGGGTGCTTACACATCAGTTCCATCAGCTCGGGCCACGGTCGCATCGCGGCACCTTCGGCCTCCACGCGGCGCTGCAAAAGTTCGGTCATCGCCAGTTGCAGGCGCATCAACGGACCGTGCGCGTTCGCATCTTCGACAAACGCGATCATCTGATCCATCTTCTGCGTGATCGCCGCGAGCAGCAATTCATCTTTGTTGGCAAAATGACTGTAGAGCGTGGGTTTCGAAATACCAATCTGTGTCGCCAGTGCTTCCATCGAGAATGCGCCAAATCCCTTGGCGCCGATCAGCAGCCGCGCATGCTCAAGAATCTCCTCGCTGAGCAAACGTCGGCGTCGCTCGCGTAGTGTTTCGGTCATTGTCTGTCTCTCCTCGCACGAAACGTGTCTCGTGCGGCGCTGCCTCGGCATCCAGTTCCTCGACGGTGTACGTAATTTACCACGGCTGCTGCGTGTATACGCACGAGGAAAATTATATACTTGCGCGTAAAAACATTGTACGGTATAGTAAACCTATTGTAAAGCAGACCCAACAGGACACCGCTGCAACCTGATGCGCGGGGTATTCGTCTGAAGAGCGGCGAGTATCCTGTGGCAGTTCATCAAGAAAGTGGGAAGCGAGTTATGGCACCACGCACGCGTGAAAAGCTCCAGGGGATGGCGATCTCGGATCTCTCGATCCGCGCACCCGTCTTTATCACGATGTTGATGGTACTCACGATCGTCTTCGGTCTGCTGTCGTTTCGGGCGCTGCCCGTCAACTTCCTGCCAGATTTCGAAGTACCGGTGGTCGTCGTCTCGGTGTCGTACCCGGGCGCTGGCCCGGAGAGCGTCGCCGAGCAGGTGATCAAGCCGATCGAAGATCAGGTCAACACGATCAACAACCTGAAGCATATTACCTCGACGGCCAACGAAGGGCTGGCGATCATCGCGCTCGAATTTAACGATGGTACCAATGTCGAGCGTGCTGATCGTGATGTGCGTGAAAAGGTCGATGCGATCCGCAACAGTCTGCCGCGCGATGTCCGTGAGCCAGTCTATCAGCGGTTTGATCCAAACGCTGCGCCGATCCTGACGATCGCGGTCGCGGATGATGGTACGCGCTCACCGCTCGAGTTGCGCCGCCTGGTCGATGATACGATCGTGCCGCGCTTGCAACGTGCTGGCGGCGTCGGTAGTGCGACGGTGACGGGCGGCCAGGAGCGCCAGATCAATGTCAATATGGATCTGAGTAAACTCACCGCCTATCAAATTTTGCCCGCGCAGCTGGTGCGTTCGCTGCAAGCGGCAAACGCCAATACCGGTCTGGGTACCATCACCAGCGGTGATGCCGATATCAGCCTGCGTGCGCCAAGCCTGCTCACCAGCGCGGCTGATATTGGCAAGATCCAGATCACCGGCACCAATTACCGCGTCAGCGATGTGGCGACGATCGAAGACGGTGTCGTCGCATCGACGAGCTACGCCCGGCTCGATGGCAACAACACCATCCTGATCGCGGTGCGCAAACAGTCGGGAACCAATACGGTGTCGGTGGCTGATGCGGTGAAAACACAGCTCGCGTCGGTTTTCACCGGGTTGCCCGGCGTGCGCTACGTGATCCCGAACGACCAGTCGACGGCCGTCAGCGAGTCGACGATCTCATCGATCGAGGAGCTGATCTTCGCCTCAGTGGCGGCGCTGCTGGTGGTGATGTTCTTCTTCAGCGGCCTGCGCAAAACGCTGACAACCTCGCTGGTACCCGCGCTGATCGTGCTGCTTGGTTTTGTAGTGTTGCCCGCATTTGGCATCAGCGTCAACCCGATCATCCCGCTGGCGGTGGCGGTGATACTGCTGATCGTGCTGACATTCTTCCGCGACCGCAATACGCTGGTGACGATGGCGGGTCTGCCGATTATCATCATCGGCACATTTGCGTTTATGCCGTTGTTTGGGCTGACGATCAACGTGATCACCCTGCTGGCGCTATCGTTGTGCGTCGGTCTGGTGATCGATGACGCGATCGTCGTGCGTGAAAATATCTTCCGCCATACCGAGCGCGGTGAGAGCCCGCGGATCGCGGCCAGCCGTGGTACAGCCGAGGTGGCGCTCTCGGTGATCGCGATGACCTTTACAATCGTCGCGGTGTTTGTCCCGGTGACGTTTACCACAGGTACGACGGGTATCATTTTCAAGTCGTTTGGTATCACGATCGCGGTGGCGATTATGCTCTCGCTGGTCGAAGCATTTATGTTTGCGCCGATGCTCTCGGCTAATCTGTTTCAGCGCAAAAAGGGCGGGCACGAAAAGCAGCATGCGCCGCAGGAAGCGCTCAAGCTCAATATCGACCCCGACAGCCCGGATGCGAATCTGGCGATGGAAGCCGCCGAAGACCCCGGTCGCGTTGGGCGCTGGTACAGCCGCCTGCTGCACGCCAGCCTGAAGACGATCTGGACGCGGCTGGCGGTGGTGGCGGTGGCGATCGCGGTGCTGATCGGCAGCTTTGGTGTCGCCTCGCAGCTCAAGTTTTCGTTCTTCCCGCAGCAGGACGCCGGCCAGTTTATCGTCGGCTACGAGTTGCCGCCCGGCACCTCGCTTGATGCGAACGACCGGATCGCGCAGCGCGTCGAGGCGGTGCTCACTGCCGATCCCGATGCGAAATCGGTGATTAGTTCGGTGGGTAGTGGCGGTAGTACGGAGCGCGCCGAGTTTACCGTCAATCTTGATAGCGGCAAGAAGAGCCCGCCGGCGATCGAGCGGATGCGCGCGCGACTGACCGATGTGCCAAATCTGGTGTTTGCCCAACCCGGCCCCGGCGCAGGTGCGAGTACCGCCGTCAGCGGCCGCACCCTGCAGCTCGGCCTGGCGACGACGCGGCCGCTCAGTGAGGTCGCGGCGATCGTCAATCAGGTACAAAATGAGATTATGCCTTCGACCGCCGGGCTGGTCGATATTGCGACCAATTACCGGCCGGGCAAGACCGAGGTGCGTTTTGTTGCCGATCCGACGCGCATCGGTGATCTTGGCCTGACAAACGATGACATCGGCGCATCGGTGCGTGCGCTGATCAATGGCGAACGCGCGACGGTACTGCGCGAAAACGGCGTGGATACCGATATTGTGGTGCGGTTGCGCGAAGCCGATCGCTCATCGACGCAGGCATTACAGCAAATCGTCATACCGACGCGTTCGGGCCCGGTGCCGCTCAGTTCGCTCGGTACGCTCGAAATCAGCAACAGCCCGACGACGATCCGCCGCTACGACCGGCTCAATCAGGTGTTGATCGGCGCAAACCTCGAAAACCGCAACCTGGCCGAAGCGCAGGCCGAAGTCCAGCAAAAGCTGAAGGCCGCCCAAATCCCGGCGGGCGTCACGGCATCGTTCCAGGGCCAGGCGCAGCAGCAGGGTGAGGGCTTTGGCTCGCTGATCCTGGCGATGGCGCTCTCGGTGCTGTTTGTCTATATGGTGCTGGCATCACAATTTGGCTCGTTTACCCAGCCGCTGGTAATTATGGTCGCGATGCCGTTTGCCTTTATCGGCGCGTTCCTCGCGCTGCTGTTCACCGGCACCGATCTCGATATCACGGGTATGATCGGGCTCATCACGCTGCTCGGTCTGGTGGTCAAGAACTCGATCTTGCTCGTCGACTTTACCAACCGGCTACGGGCGGCGGGTGTCGAGAAGAATGAGGCGATCGCGCTTGCCGGTGCCGTGCGTCTGCGGCCGATCTTGATGACCAGCTTCGCACTGATCGTCGGTGCGCTGCCGGTGGCGATGGGTATCCACCTCGTCGGCACGGGTCAGGGTGGCGAGTTCCGCAAGGGCCTGGCGACGGTGCTGATCGGTGGTCTGACGACCTCGATGTTTCTGACGCTGCTGGTAGTGCCGACGGTCTACAGCCTGATGGAATCGGTCACCGAACGCGCGACACGCTTCTGGGCACGGCGTTCTGGTGACCACGACGAGCAGCCGGTGACGGATGCGCCGACGATGGACGCGCCAGCTGGCCCGGTGCCCGCGCCCACCTACGCCGCCGATGGCGGCATGACGAGCAGTGGCAATGCGATGAACAGTAGTGATACGTAAAGACGCAAAACCTTGCGTCTCGGCGAGACGGTGTACGGACGCAGCATGCTGCGTCCCCACGAGAGAAGCTGCGTCCCCAATGGTACGGACGCAGCACGCTGCGCCCCAACAAAGCTGCGGCCAAACGAAGAAGACGTGAAATCTAGCGCGGCCCAATGGTACGAACGCAGCATGCTGCGTCCCAACAAAGCTGCGGCTAAACAAAGAAGAGGACTCCTGTGAAGTACCAATCCATGCGTATCCTGGTCCCCCTGAGCGTGGCCGCGATCACGCTGGCGGCCTGTGCAGGTTCGGCCGGGCCGACGCCAACACCCGCAGCGGTCGCTGCGCAGCCCACTGTCGCCGTGCAGCCCACAGCATTGCCAACCAGCGATGCTGCCGCTTTGCTCAATCAGGCGTTGCGCGGTATCACCGGGGCGGGTGAAGTGATGGCCACCCAGGACGCCGACTTGAACTTCCAGACCCAGGGGATCGTCGAGCAGGTGCTGGTCGAAGAGGGTCAGTCGGTCAAGTTTGGCGATCTGCTCGCCGTGCTCGATGTGCGTACACTCGACCAGCAGGTATTGCAGGCCGAGGCGGGCCTCGCAAACGCGCAGGCGCAGCAGGCCGCGCTCACCGAAGATCCCAAGGTGGCCGACCTTGCCGCGGCGCAGGCGGGTGTGCGGCAGGCGCAGGCCGCGCTCGATCAGGTGCGCGCGGGTGCGAAATCGCAGGATCTCGATAGCGTCGACGCGGGCGTCAAGCTCGCCGAAGTCAACCTGCAATCGACGCGCGACCGGCTTTCGTTTGCCAAGACACAGGCCGATCTTCAGGTCGAGACGACCGCTTTTGCGCTGACACAGGCGCAGGCGCGCTATGCGCAATCGAAGTATAACTACGAATTTGCGCGCGATACTGGCAACGACCCGATCGTGCCGACGGTGCGCGATGCGACCGGCCGCGCGCGTGACAACAAATTGAGTGATGGTCAGCTCGAAAATTATTATGCGCAGTTTGTTCAGGCTGAGGCGGCGCTCAAACAGGCCGAAAAGACGACCGAACTGGCGGTCAAGTCGGCCGAAATTGCGCGCCAGGCTGAGATTACCGGCATTGCGGCTGCTGAGCAGCAGGTGATTCAGGCGCAGAAGGGTGCCGAGAAGCTACGTTTACCGGCCGACAAAGACCGAATCGCGGCCGCCGAGGCTGCACTCGCGCAGGCACGCGCCAACCAGGCACGGCTGAAACCGGATCCGCGTAAATCGCAGGAGGCGCAGGCTGCCGCAGGCATTGCATCGGCTGAGGCACAACTGACGCTGGCGAAGATCAACCGCGAGCGCGCCGAATTGCGTGCGCCGTTCGCTGGCATCGTCTCAATTATTAACATCGATCCGGGCGATGGCTCGGTGGTGCAGGGAGGCGCGGCGGTGCGGATCGTCGATGTCAGCACGCTGCGTGTCGAGGTGCAGATCAGCGATGTCGACATCGCGCGCGTGTCGGTTGGCGCAGTGACGCAGATTACCGTCGATGGGCTGCCGGGCAAGACCTTCACAGGCAAGGTGAGCTATATTGCACCGACGACGACGAGCAACACCAGCGCCATCCGCACCTATCTGGTGAAGGTGGCGCTCGATGACCAGACGAGTCTGCGGGCGGGGATGAACGCGCGGGTGAATATCGCCGAGTAGGGGTGCATCGCGATACGCGCCTACGCGAGGACACACAACAATGACCAACCCGATCGCCACAATTTTGGCCAGACACCCGCTCATCGTACTCGATGGGGCACTGGCCACCGAACTCGAGCGACGCGGCTGCGACTTGCACGACCGGCTCTGGTCGGCGCGCGTGCTGCTCGAACAGCCCGATGTGATCCGCGCGGTTCACGAATCGTACTTTGCTGCCGGTGCCGATTGTGCGATCACCGCCAGTTATCAGGCGTCGTATCCTGGCTTTGCTGCGCGTGGCATGGATGCTGTGGCGGCCACCGCGCTGCTGGCGCGCTCGGTCGAGATTGCGCTGGCAACGCGCGATGCGTTCTGGGCAAACACTGCCAACCGCACAAACCGGCCGCGCCCGTTTGTCGCCGCATCGATTGGCCCGTACGGTGCAATGCGCGCCGACGGTTCAGAGTATCACGGCAACTACGGTGTCACGGATGAGGAATTGCTCGCCTTCCACCAGCCGCGCATGGCTGCGCTGATCGCGGCGGGCGCGGAGTTGCTGGCCTGTGAGACGATCCCCAGCCTGCAGGAAGCACGCGTGCTGGCGCGCCTGTTGCCCGAATTCCCGCAGATCAGCGCGTGGATGAGCTTTAGTTGCCGTGACGATACGCACACCTGCCACGGTGAGCCGTTTGCCGAATGTGCGACATTGCTCGCAGGGCATCCGCAGATCGCCGCAGTTGGGGTAAACTGTAGTGCGCCGCAGTACATCGCCGGGTTACTCAGGTCGGCCAGCGATGCCGGGCATACGTTGCTTGCCTACCCCAACTCAGGTGAGCACTATGATGCAACTGACAACACCTGGCACGATGCTCCCGCGACAACCGCAGACTATGGCGCGGCGGCAGCAACCTGGTATGCGGCGGGTGCGCGATTGATCGGCGGCTGCTGCCGCACCACGCCGGATGACATCGCAGCGGTGGCGGCGCGGCGGGTGGGTATGACACGGTGACACGGACGCCGGGCGCGGGACACGGACGCCGGGCGGGGGCACGGACGCCGGGCGCATCACGATGCGCCGGGCGCGGGACACGGACGCCGGGTGGGGCCACGGACGCAGCATGCTGCGTCCCTACGGGGGAATGTACATGAATCTCGAAATTGTCGATAAATTGCTTACCACCACACGCTCGGTACGCCGTCGGCTTGATCTGACCCGCGCGGTCGAACCCGAGATCATCGAGCGTTGTCTCGAGATCGCGACCCAGGCACCCAGCGGCAGCGACCGCCAGATGTGGCGATTTCTTGTCGTGACCGACCCGGCAAAACGCCGGGCGCTGGCCGAGATCTATCGCCGCGCGTTTGCCGCATACATCGGTGGCCCGCCAGCACCGGATGCACCACCAAACCCGGTGCGCGATTCGGCGATCCATCTGGCCGAGCACATGCACGAGGTTCCTGTGCTTGTGGTCTTTTGCTACGCCGGGCGGGTCGAAGAACGCGGTGTCGCGGCGCAATCCGCATTGCACGGCTCGATTGCGCCTGCGGCCTGGTCCTTTATGCTGGCACTACGCGCGCGTGGTCTCGGCAGCGCGTGGACGACACTGCACCTGGTGTACGAACAGGAAACGGCCGCGCTGCTTGGTATCCCCGCCGAGTATACGCAGACCGCGCTGCTGCCGGTGGCCTATTTTACGGGTGATGATTTTCAGCCCGCGAAGCGCACACCCGTACACGAGGTAACCTACTGGGACAGTTGGGGCGCGACGCGGGACGCGTGAATGGGAGATCGCCGCGCAGCTTGCTGCGCGGCTCCAGGCGTGCGGCTATTCGACCGCCACCTCGGTGCCCGATGCTGCCGAGCGGTAGACCGCATCGATCACCTGCGCGCGCCGCAGGCCATCATCGGCCGATGGGATCGCGGGCGCACCATCGAGAATCGCCGCCACAAAGCGCTCGACGACCTGGACGTGGCCACCGCCGCGTGGGATGAACGGCATCGCCTGGTGCGGTATGCCCGCCACATCGGTAAACAGCCGCACGGTGTTCTCGTGACCATAGTTCTTGATCGTCAGCTCGGCACCACCCTCGGTGCCGTACAGCACCACGCCGTAGTCATCACCCGCCGAACTATGCGTGGCCCAGCTCGCTTCGAGCAACAGTGTACGCCCACCTTCGAGCCGGACAAACGCCGTGCCCAGATCCTCAACTTCATACGCAACGCTGCTGCCTGTCGAGCACTTCATCCCCCAGCCCTTCTGCCCGCGCGGCCCAAAGGCGGCATATGTGGCACCACTGACGGCCAGTGGCTGGGGCTCGCCGAGCAAGAACATGGCGATGTCGAGCACGTGGACGCCCAGGTCGATCAGCGGGCCGCCGCCAGCCTGCTCTTTGTTGACAAACCAGCTGCCGATGCCAGGGATACCCTGGCGACGCATCCAGTAGGCCTTGGCGTAGTAGATATCGCCCAGCGCACCAGTGGAGATATGGTCGCGCAGCCACTGGACATCGTTGCGCTGGCGGTGGTTGAACGAGACCATCAGCACCTTGCCCGCCGCTTTGGCGGCCTCGACCATCTCCTTGCCCTCGGCGGCGTTGCGCGCCAGCGGCTTCTCGACCAGCACGTGTTTGCCGGCCGCCAGCGCTGCCAGCGTCACCGGCGCGTGCAGGGCGTTGGGTACGGCAATACTAACGGCATCGATGTCGGGCTGCGCCAGCATTTCGGTATAATCGGCATAGGTGATCGGCACATTGAAGGCGGCCGCGAGTGCCTGTACCCGTTCGGTATCCAGCCCGGCGATTGCACGCAGTTCTACGCGTGGCAATGCTGCATAGCCCTCGGCGTGTGCTTTGCCGACGCCCGCGCCGATGATCCCGACCCGTAATTTTTTGTCCATAACTCCTCAGTGTGTGCGCGGTTGCGCGCATAATTGCTTGATACATCGGTATGGCCTACGCGGCCAGCGGGCAGGGGCGACCGCGCGCCCCCGCCACCCCCGCGCTCGGGGCGTAGCCCCGAGACCCCAAACCGCACACTGCGCGGCACGTACCAGTTGCGCGGTATCTGCCGAGGTAACTCCTCGATAGGTGGTATTAGCTTGTAATAGTCGACGGATATAGTCAGAGAATTGGCGAAAACGGTGTTATTGCACCGCTCCATGTTCACTTTTCAATTCTCCATTTTCAATTCCGCGTGGTTGGCTAAAGCGGCCAAACACGACCGTGAGCACAGTGTCGAGCTTCAACAGAAACAGCCCCTGAATGATGATGCCGATCCCGATCCCGGCGCGATCGGCGCGGCCCTTTGCCGAGCGCAGCGCCCAGGCACCGCCCGCGATGTAGCCCACGTCGAGCAGTGTGTTGATCGCAAGGATGACGCAATCGCGCCGGGCGATCTCGTGGGCTGGCCGCCCGTCACGCTCCTCCTGGTCGGCACCGCGCGCACCGTTGAGCCCCAGCGCGCCATCGATAGCGCCCCAGGCGATCGCCTGGATGCCGATCTGGCGCAATACCGCGTGCCGTGAACCAACGAGCGCGGCGCCAACCACAATATTTGCCGCTCCCCAGGCCTGCAGCGTGTGCATCGCTGCGCGCTTGGTCGCATAAAATGCTGTGCTCATACGCTCTTTTTACCATTCTGCTTTTCTTCATCTTCGGGCTTGATCTCTTGCAGCGTGCTCAGATCGCGCATGCGCTCGGTGAACATAATGCCGTTGAGATGGTCAATTTCGTGCTGGAGCGCGCGGCCAAGCAGATCGCCGACGCGCCGCAGCCGCCGCCGCTTGCCATCGAGATCGGTGAATTCGACCGTCACCCACTCGGGGCGCGGCACATCGCCGTACCAACCGGGCATACTCAGGCAACCCTCCTGCCCGATCTCTTCTTTATCGCTAAACTTGATGATCTCGGGGTTGATGATCACGAAATGTTGTTCGGGTGCGACCTCGACCTTTGTGCCATCATCATACTCTTCGACCTCGGGTGGGATCCAGATCACCGCCATGCGCTGCGGGATGCCGATCTGCGGCGCGGCGAGCCCGATACCGTTCGCCTCGTGCATCATCGCAAACATTTCGTGCGCAAGCTGGCGGATGGCCGGGTTTGGCAGCTGAACCGGGCGGCTGCGCGCCTTGAGTATCTTGCGGTCTTCGGCATTATCGATGCGCAAAATCCGTCGTGTGGCCATGCCTATATCGCTCTTCTTCGCAAAAAAACAGTCCGGCGTATTGTACCGCGTTCTGATAACGTGTGGTACGATCTGTAAGAACGGGTGCGGCGCGTGCCCATATTGGGACGCGGGCACGGATGCGGGTGCGAGGAGACGATGCCATGCCACCTTACCGAATTCTGGCGATCGACGGCGGTGGTGTGCGCGGGATCATTCCGGCGGTGATCTTGCGGCGGCTGGCGGCCGAACCCGCGATCAGCGGCTGGCTCGATCGTGTCCACCTGATCGCGGGCACATCGAGCGGTGGGATCACCGCGCTGGCGCTGGCGGCCGGGCTGACGCCGCAGGCGATCGTGACGTTCTTTGCCGCGCGCTCGCCCGAGATCTTCGCCGACACCGTGCTCGATGATGTGCGCGATCTGGGGCGGCTGATCGGTGCGGAATACAGTACCGAAGGGCTTGAACGGGTGTTGTTTGATACCTTTGGCGAACTGCGGCTGCACCAGCTCGAACGCCACGTACTCATCCCGGCGTTTGATCTGGACAACGAGGCGTTTGGCACGGCGCGCACCTGGAAGCCCAAGCTGTTTCACAATATTCCCGGCAGCGATAGCGATGGTGAGCAGCAGGTGGCGCACATCGCGCGCTACACGGCGCTGGCACCGACGTTCTTTCCGAGTGAAGATGGCTTTATCGATGGCGGCGTGTATGCCACCAACCCGGCGATGTGTGCGGTCGCGCAGGCGCTCGATCCGCGGCGCGCCACCAAGCCACCCGCGCTGCGCGACATTGCGCTACTCTCGCTTGGCACCGGTCAGTTCGGGCGCTTTATCGCGGGTGATCGGCACAATTGGGGCACAGCACAATGGGTGCAGCCGCTGGTTGAACTCATGCTCGAGAGTACGATTGGCGTGCCCGATTTCCAGTGCCGCCAGTTGCTCGGCGCGCGCTACCGCCGCGTCCAGACGCAGCTGCCCGCCGGTGATCCGATCCCGCTCGATGATGTGCGCCGCATCGATGATCTGCGTGAGATCGCCGAGCAGTACGACCTGCGCGAAACGATCGCCTGGATCGCTAATGGCTGGCGTTCGGTGATCGGGTGACCAGGTAATTTCTATTGCGCCGCGTCGTTGCCGGAGATTGCCCAAGAGGAGAGTATGCCGCAACTCGCCATCGCCCTGCTGGGGCCGCCGCAGATCGAACGCGATGGTGTGCGTGTAGGTTTCGATACGCGCAAGGCAACCGCGCTGCTGGCGTACCTCGCCTGTACCGGGCGCGCGCACAGCCGTGATGCACTGGCCGCGCTCCTGTGGCCTGAGTACGCCGATGCCCGCAATGCGCTGCGCCGCACGCTCTCGACGATCCAGCGTGCGCTCGGCGCGAGTTGGATCGATGTGGGTCGCGACCAGGTGGCTGCGATCCCACAGTCCGCGCTCTGGCTCGACGTCGCCATTTTCGCGGCGCAGGTCACCGCCGCAGGTGATCGTGCAGCACTAGCTGCCGCGCTGGCGCTGTACCGCGATGACTTTCTGGCGGGATTTTCGTTGCGCGATAGTCCGGCCTTCGATGAGTGGCAGTTCTTCGAGGCCGAGCGGCTACGACAGATGCTCGCAACTGCCCTCGAACGGCTCATCATGCTGCAGCGTGAGGCGGGTGATCACGATGCCGCAATCGACGCGGCGCGCCGCCGACTCGCCATCGATACGCTGCACGAGCCCGCCCATCAGCTATTGATGCAGCTATATGCGCAGGCGGGTCAGCGCAGCGCAGCGCTCCGACAGTACCGCGCCTGTGCGCAGCTGCTCGCGCAGGAATTGGGTGTGCAGCCGAGCGATGAGACCGTGCGGATCTATGACACGATCCGCGCGGCTCCGTCGGTGCAGGCATCCGCCGCATCAACCAGCGTCATGCACACCCCAATGCCGCGTACAGACACGACACTGGTTGGCCGTGATGCGGAACGTGAGCGGCTGCGGGCACGGTATGTGGCGGCGCAAACGGGTGCGGTTGCGGTGATCGAGGGGCCGCCGGGGATCGGCAAGACACGGCTGGCAGACGATCTGCTGGCGTTTGCGCGCGAA
>JAYUYF010000039.1:0-2216 GCA_043752605.1 Roseiflexaceae bacterium | reverse complement strand
CGATCGCGTCGAGCACACGGCGCGCGGCGCGATCCCCGATCGCGTGCGTCATCACCGGTATACCCGCCGTGCTGGCGCGCCGGATGGCATCGTAGAGCGTCGCGTCATCGAGCGTCGGCAGACCAGTATTGGTCTTGCTGCCCGCATACGGTGTTAGCAGTTCGGCCGTCTCGCTGCCGAGTGTGCCGTCGATAAACAGTTTCAGACCACCAAAGCGCACCATACTATCGCCAAAGCCGCCGCGCATGCCGAGCGCCAGCGCGCCCTCGAACTCGTCGAGCCCGACATACACCAGACAGCGCAGGCCAAGTTCACCACGGGTGCGCAGCGTCTGCGCAACCTCGAGCGCCAGGCCGCCATCGCGCGGGCGGATGCCGGCGGGGATGTGGACGCCGACCATACCATAACTATGCGCCTCGGCGCAGGCGGCGCGCACGGCATCCAGCCGCTCCTCGGCCGTCTCGGCCGGGATCAGGCGGCGCACCAGACCAATCGCGTTTTCGTACAGCAACCCGTTTGGCAGGCCAGCGTCGCGCCCAATCGCGCCACCCGGCGGGTCTGGCGTTGTATCATCGATAGCGGCGAGCGCGATCGTCGTGTGATTGATCCAGGCTGAGTGGCCATCTTTGCGGCTGAGCAACACCGGGCGGTCTGGTGCCACGCGGTCGAGGTCTGCGGCGGTTGGCCAGCGGCCACCCCAGAGCGTATGATCCCAGCCACCACCCTGCAGCCAGGCACCCGGCGGCAGCGCCGCGTGCGCGGCGGCGATCCGGTCGAGCACCGCGCTAAACTCGGTGAGCCCATCGAGCCGCACCGTCTGGCGTGCGAGCGCGTGCCAGATCAAGTGGACGTGCGCGTCGGTCAGCGCCGGGATGAGCGGCCGCCCGCGCAGATCGAGCGCATCGGTCTGGCCGAGCGCTGCACGCACTTTGCCCACCGCGCCGAGTGCCGCCACGCGCCCGTCGCGGATCCCGATCGCCTGCACCTGCGGCTGCGCCGGATCCATGGTGTAGATCGGCCCGTTGTAGATGATCAGCGCACTCATTGCAGCCCTCGCTCTCCCGTTAGTAGTCTAGAGTATAGCACTATTCGTACGGCGGGCGGGCGACGCCCTACACACCACCGACCGTGCTATACTCGTCCCATGCCAGACACGCCCGTGATCCACGAATGGCAGTTCCGCGCGCACGATGCTGCACCCTGGCGCACGGTGACCGTGCCCGCGCAGTGGGAATCGTACGGTGTGCCAGCCACCGCCGCCGGGCCATGTGCGTACCGCGCCACAATCCTGCCGCCCGCACTACCGCCGGGTGCGCGCTACGAGCTGATCTTTGGCGCGGTGAGCTACCACTGCGTTGTCGCGATCGACGGCGCGGTCGTCGGCGAGCACACCGGGCTGTGGGATGCCTTTGCGTTCGACGTGACATCCTACCTCACGCCGGGTGTACCCGCAGCGTTGCACGTGATCGTCGAGAAGCCCGCCGGGCTCACGGCTGGGCCAGATTCGGCACAACTTGCCGGGCGCTTCCCGCTGCGCGAGACGCTCAGCGGCTTTATCCCGTACGTCCAGGGCCACATGTTTGGTGGCATCTGGCAGCCGGTGCTATTGCGGGTGGTGGCGGGCGGCGCGGCGGGTGGCGCGGCGGGGGTGGTGGCGGGTGGCGCGGGTGGCGCGGCGCTGGCGCATCACGATGCGCCCCTGCGCTACCCGCGCATGGCGCTCGCGTGGGGTTGGTACGCCGACGCACCGCCCTGTGATCCGGGCCCGGCCCGCGTGCGCGCCGACATGCACAAACTGCGCGATCTGGGCTTCAACGGCGTCAAACTCTGCCTCTGGCTGCCACCACCCTATTACTTTGCGATCGCCGATGAACTGGGCATGCTGCTCTGGCTCGAATTGCCGCTCTGGCTGCCACGCCCCAACCCGACCCTGGTGCGCCAGATCTTTGCCGAATACGCCGCGATCGTCCGCGCCGTGCGCCAGCATCCATCCGTGATCATGATCACGCTCGGCTGCGAACTCAACCGCGCCACCGGCCCCGAGATCCTCGGGCCGCTCTACACGCTGGTCAAGGATCTGTCTGGTGGGTTGCCCGTGCGCGATAACAGCGGCTCGGGTGCGGCCTACGGCGGCCTACTCGACGAGTTCGCCGATTTCGATGATTACCATTTCTATTGCGATCCGCAGCACCTCGCGCCGCTGATCGCCCACTTCA
>JAYUYF010000038.1:0-5716 GCA_043752605.1 Roseiflexaceae bacterium | reverse complement strand
ACCCCAATCAGCCGCGAGGGCACGGAATAGGTATTGTGCAGCACGCGGATCGTGCTGAAGCGGGTGACGGTGACCGGCAGCTCACGACAGGGATGCAGGGGCACGGTTGGTAGGGCGCACAAGGTGTCGCGTTCGGTTGCCCAACGGAGTTGGCGGGTCTGGTTGCGCTTGCGCGCGATCTCCTGGAGCCAGGCGACGTAGCTGGGTCGGTCGGCGAAATCGCGACTACCCCGCGCGCGGAGCGCCTGGTCGACGGCTTCCTTGAAGCGATAGTGGGCCTGCTCGACATCACCGTTTTCGTGGGCTTCACCGGCCGTATTCGTGGACGGCACCATGCCATAGTGGGTCATCAGCGCCAGATAGGGAGCCGTCCAGCGGCGCTGGCCGTCAGACTCGATGGCCTGGACGGCCGCCGAGAGGTTGTCCGTGCGGTGCTGCACGGGCACGCCGCCGATCTGCCACAGACAAAACTCTAGCCCCTCGGCGAGAGTCGCGAAGCTTTCGGTAAAGCAGAGTGTCACGGCCTCAACATTCGAGTAGGTCAACACAAAATGGAACAGGAGATGCGGGAACGGCACCTCGGCAATGGTGATGGCCAGCGCGTTCATGTGGGTGAAGTCGGATTGACCACGTTGGCCGGGATGGTGGATTTGCGCGAAGATGACGTCCTGGTCAGGGCCGTGGAGCGCGCGCCACCGCGCAACATGGCGCTGGAAGCTGCGCAGCTGGCCTGGCGTGTAGCGCTCCGGAAAGCGCTCCGTGAGAATGGTAAAGAGCGTCTTGGCCTGGAGCGCGGCATCGCGCTGGAGCTGGTGCTCGACCCAGGGCCAGTCGGCCAGAAACGGATTGATGCGCGTGCGATAGTCGCGCGGTTGGCTGAGCTCACTGGGCAGGGCGGCTGCACGCAGGTATTTGCGGGCGGTCGGCACGCGCATCCCGGCGCGAGCGGCAGCCTGTTCGAGAGTCTTTCCCTTGGTGCGTGCACGGAGCATTACCTGTACCTCAGTGTCGGTCTTCATGGCCTCTCCTTCTGAGAGCCATGGTACGAGTACATGGGGCAAGCGGGTGAGCCGCGAAGGGAAAGTGCTAATCGTCATGAGGTGCTAGTTTACTGCGTCGTTGGACAGTTGGGCTTGGCGCGTTGGCACTGCTGGCAGGCGGTTTGTTTGTTCGCTTGCGGATGAAGCGCCCGGTCTCATGACTGTTTGAAAGGTCGCACGGCTATGACACACGCAATGTATACCGTTCAACAAGCCGATGAAGCTGAAGGATTGCTGGGGATTGCACGGCGTTTGTATCACGACGAATCCTGTTGGATGTCGGTCTACGATGCAAACACGATCGTGATCGGCAATAACCCAACTGTGGTGCGGGCGGGACAGCAACTTGTGCTACCAAATTTTATCGAGGGAACGCAAACACCTGCACGGCGGGCGTATTTTGTGCAGGTAAGCGACCTGGCCCACGGCCTAGGTGGTATTGCGCAACGCTTGTGGGCCGCGCCCGAGCGCTGGCGCGATTTGTACGCCATCAACAAGGGCGTGATCGGCGATGATCCCCATCGACTTCAACCAGGACAATGGTTGATTGTGCCGTGAAGGCGATACACGACAAAGGACGAAAGCAACAGATACTGGCTTTCGTCCTTCGCCGTTCGTCTATCAAAACTCAGACCAGCCGCTTTTGATACGCAAGCGCAATCGCTTCGGCGCGCGTAGAAACGCCGAGCTTGGCGAAAATGCCGCTGATGTGAAATTTCACAGTTGCCGACGAGACACACAATCGTTCGGCAATCTGTGCGTTGGAAAGCCCTTGCGCAAGTAGTGCCAGCACCTCACGTTCGCGCTCGGTAAAATCGTGGCCGAGGTTGGTTCCGCCGCGCACGGATTGGATGAGTGCCTCGGTTGCTTCCGGTGCCATGGCTGGCCGCCCGTGAAAGGCATTGCGCACGGCCTGTGCCAGTTCGCTCGCGGTAGCATTTTTGAGTAAATACCCACTTGCGCCAGCCTGCAATGCCCGCTGCACGACATCGCTTTCGCTCCAACTCGAAACCACCACAACGCGTGTGGCTGGCAAGGCCTGCTTGAGCGCCCTGGTTGCCGTAATACCGTCCATCCCCGGCATCACCACATCCATCAACACGACATCGGGTTGAAGCTGTTTGCACACTGCCAGCGCTTCTTCACCGCTGCTGGCCGAACCAACAAGCTCCATATCCGGGTAGGCGTTCAAAAAGTGTCGTGTACCAGCTTGTGCCATCGGGTGGTCGTCAACAATCACAATCCGAATCAGGCGTGGTTCGCCCATGGTATGCTCCTGCCTGTGCCGCCGTACCCTGCCAACGGACAATCACGTGCGTTCCCTGCGCCGGGCGGCTTGCGATCTCCAGTGTTGCGCCGATATCGCTTGCGCGTTCGCGCATGGAATGCAACCCAAGCCTGCCCGCCGAAACCTGCCCGTTTTCGTAGCCGCGCCCATCATCCCGAACCGCCAGTGTAATTGTTCCGCTCCAGGGTTCTTGGGCGTGGTACGGCGGCGATATGTGCAACTGCAAGCCAACATGCTGGGCGCCAGCGTGTTTGCTTACATTATTGAGTGCTTCCTGCGCGATTCGGTACAGTGCATGCTGCACATCGGTCGGTAGAATCGGTACTGGCTGAAGATCGGCCGCGACCAAAGCCGCGTTTTTGCTGGCAAGGATCGGCGTTAAATAACTCAACGATTGGTGCAACGGCAGTTCAGCCAGCGCGTGCGGGCGCAGTTCAATCAGCAGGGCGCGCATTTCGGCCAGTGCCCCGGTCGTGAAACACTGCAAATCATGGAGCGCCTGCCGCCCCTCGTCGGGGTCAAGCTCCCATAGTTGCGGGAGCACTTCGGCGGTGCGTTTCGCGGCAAACAGCGATTGGCTCACCGAGTCGTGCAATTCGTTGGCGAGCCGCCGTCGTTCGCGTTCTGCTGCCTGCGACTGGGCTTGCTCAAACAAGCGGGCGTTGTCGATCGCGCTGCCAAGCACGCCGCCAATTGTTTGCGCCAGCGCAATGTCGCTTGGTGGGTACACCTGGTTTCCCTGACCTGCGCAAATGGCCAGGAGGCCTACCAGTTCGTTACGCGCGCGCAGCGGTACGAGCAGGGCGCGCTGCCCACGCGAACACGGAGCCAACCCGTTCACCAGAATGTCGTCCTGCGGCGACAGATCAAGCACCGTCGCCGACGCAAGGGCGAGCAGCGTGCTGCCTGAAGCAAGCGCGGCAACGTAGGTGCGCTGCGTGTCGGTTCGGGGGGTCGAACCATCAAAGGCGATCAGGCGAACCAACGCGGCATCGGTCTGCTCGTGCGACCATACGCTGATTGAATTGGCGTGAAACACCTTGCACAGCACCGAGCCAACGCTATGCAACCCAGCCGTAAGGTCGGTCCAGGTTGCCAGTGCCTGGGCAATCTGGTTGAGCGCAAGGAGCTCATCAATCCGGCGGCGCACCTCGTATTCAGCCCGTTTCCGCGCACTGATGTCCTCGATGAGCCTCAGAAAATGCAATGGCTCGCCGTGGGCATCGCGCATGAGCCGCCCGGTGAGTTGCACCCACACAGCGCTGCCGTCTTTGCGGATGTAACGCTTTTCCAGCGTGTAACTCGCAATTGTGCCCGCTGCCAATGCGTGCGCCTGCCCGAGGTCCTCCACCACGTCGTCGGGGTGCGTGATCGCACCGACGTGGAGGGTCAATAATTCATCCTCGCGGTAGCCCGTGATGGCACATAACACCGCATTGACCCGTACAAAGCGATGCGCGAAATCGGTCAGCGCCGCGCCAATCGGCGATTGGTCGAACGTCAGGCGAAACACCTGCTCGCGCTCGCGAGCCTCCCGTGCTGCGGTTTGCAGCAATGCCGCTTCCGAAGCCTGCGCCGTGCGCAAATCGCGCAACAGCCGCTGTGTACCCATCGCAACAACACCTGCCGTCCACAGCAGAATCGCCACGAGCGTCACAATATACACCAGAATCTGCTGTGCCGTTTGGTCAAAAAGGCTTGCAAGCGGGGCACTAAACACCGTTGCAAATGCGCGGTACAGGGAAAATACGCCAAAACCGATGTTTACCGTGCCCGCGAAGCGATACGAGGCGACAAGATCGCGAGGCGCATACCGGACAAGCGTCCAGCCTGAAATCGTGTAGGCCACTGTGGAGGCGAAGGCGTTTAAAAAGGTGCGCGCGCCAATGTTGGGGAACAGAAATGTCAGCGGTAGCCAGGCAATCCCAAACGCTACGAGCAGCACCGTGAGCGCGTGTTCTTGCCTGCGTGCGGTGCGCCCAACAAACAAGTTCGTGCCGCGCACAACCAGCACAGTAGCCAGCAGCAGCAGCCAGTTGCCAATAATGATCGAAACCGCATCGGGAACGACGCCACGTAGGACGAGCAGCACAAAGCCAACCGCGTTTGCACAACTCCCAATCAGCCAGAAGCGCATGCCAGGGTAGCGCGCGCCTACCGCGTAGTACAGCACAAACACAATCGCTTGCATGACGCTTACGACGCCAAGCACCAGGGCGATGGTGCGGACATCAAGGTTTAGCATAGATCGGCCTGTTGCAAGAGTTATGACGATGGTCGTATCATACCATGGCTTCAGTCGGCAAGAACGGCAACTGGCGGGGTCGGTCAACGTTCACACGATCGGGGCACGTCCAGCGGTTCTTCTATCAGCGGCATGTGTATCTGCTATTCGCCACAATCAGCCGCGTTGTAGGACGCAGGGCACGGCGAAGCGCAACCAGATCGATCGCCCAACCATCCTCGTACCGCAATGGCAGCAGTGTTACCTCGGCACCGATCGCCCGGGCAACCTCGTAGAGCGACTGATAGCCCGGCCACCAGGCGATCACATGATCACCTGGGCGGACAGCAGTTTGCATAAAGGCGAAGATTGCCTCCGAGGCACCCGCGAACGACAGTATATCATCAGGCGTGACGGTGGTATACAGCCCGGCAATCGCCGCGCGTAGCGCTGGCAAGCCAGGGTATTCGGTATAGCCAAGCGTCAGTTGCTCCCAGCGCGCGCGACCGTCGGCGTCAGCCAGCGCCAGCAGATCAGTCATCTGCCAGCCTTCGATGTCCGAGCTGCATAAAAGGTAGGGTGCGACGAACTCCCAGCGGGCAAAGTAGCGCTCGAGCGCGAACGGCGGTAGCGGATTCATGCGGTTCTCCTTCCCAAGCGGGCGATAATGACAACACCACCGATCGCGAGGATGCCGCCAAGCACGGCCAGCAGGGTCGGCAGCTCGTCGAGCCACAGCCAGCCGATCAGCATCGTCGCGGGGGGTACCAGATACAAAAAACCTGCCGCCTGGCCGGCCGGAAAGCGGGCCAGCACGTAGGCCCACGTGAGATACGCCAGCGCCGCCGGCCCGACGCCGAGGAAGACCACGGCCAGGGTGGCGTGCAGCGGGGCTTGGGCGACAGCCTGTGGCAGGCCACCGGCAAACGGCAGCAGTCCAAGCGTGCCGACCTAGATGACCGCCGCAGTCACGGCGAGCGGCGCGGTGCGCGCCAGCAGCGGCTTCTGGAGGATGAAGAATACGCTCTGACGGTGCGCGGCGAGCAGTATCCAGCCCGCTCCTGCGCGGCAAGCAGATTTGCCAGTGCGACTGCTGGCGTATCCAGGCTCGACCGTATCTGAACTATTGATCCCGACACGGGCATCGATCGTGTACATCACCGT
>JAYUYF010000037.1:0-2228 GCA_043752605.1 Roseiflexaceae bacterium | reverse complement strand
CCGATCCAAGCGCCGGGCCAAACCTCGCCACGACCCAGATTCTCGCCGATCCGACCGGTATCCTGTTGCCACTGCAGCAGCAGGTCGCGGCGCAGTATCGGGAGCCGCGCTGGATCGCGGCGCGGTGCGCGGCTGCCCGGCAGGCGGTGCAGCAACAACTCGCCAACATGCGCCAGACCAGCGATCCCGGCCATAGCCAGGACGCGCTGTGGCAAGTCTGGGGGTTGCTGAATGGGCTCAGCAGTATGCTAGCTGTGGCGCAACTTGCGCGGCCGACGACGCGCCGCACACTGGCGTTGCTCGGCGAATTGCTCACCGCACACGAGCGCCCTGATTTACACGAACTGGCGCTTGCGGTGTGGGGGTCGGCCCAGCTTTCGCGCGCTGAGGTGCAGGCGATGCTCGACCAGAGCGTGGACGTCTTTGACCGCGCTGTCGTGGTGGTGAAGACACCGACGCCGTTTGGTTTTACCATCCGCGCTCACCTGCGGCCCTACCTGCAGGAGGCCACGCAAGAGCTGATCGACGCCGGGCAACATCGCGAGGCGACGTTCTGGATCGTCACGCTGGTCACAGAAGCGTATCTGGTGCTGGCCAATGATGCGCCAGCCGACGAACGACCAGCCTATGCCGCGCAGCTACGCACAGTACTCGATGCGCTCGGGTACACCTCGGCGCAGGCCTGGGACACGCGTGTCGCGGCAGCCGAGCGGCTGACCCACGAGGTTGTGCAGTTCCTGTAATCACTCAGACACGGATTGCCCGGATATACCGTCGGCACCTCGCGTTTGTCTTCGATAGCTTCGCACGCATGCTACAATAGCGGCGCGGAAAGCGGTAAGGATGCGGGCATGACCGAACGACGCCGATTTGGGCGCTACGAGATCACGGGCATACTGGGGCGTGGTGGCATGGCCACGGTTTACCGGGCGCACGATACGCTGTTGCGCCGTGATGTCGCCCTTAAAGTGCTCTACCCGCAGTATGTGGATGACCCCGCCGATATCGAGCGCTTCCGGCGCGAGGCCACTACCGCCGCCTCGCTCGACCATCCGGGTGTCGTGCCGATCTATGATATTGGCGAAGAGGCGGGAGCAACGTATATCGCCATGCGCCTGATCGTGGGGCGCTCGCTGGCCGAGGTGCTCCGCGCGCGCGACACGATCCCAACCGCCGAGTTGCTGCCGATCATCGTGCAGGTCGCCGCCGCGCTCGATGCCGCCCACGCGCGCGGGATCGTGCACCGCGATGTCAAGCCCGCCAACGTCTTGCTCCAGGACGAGCCAGACGCACCACCGCGCGCGCTGATCACCGATTTTGGTATCGCCAAAGCGCTCGACGCGCCCGGCCTGACACGCACCGGGATACTGATCGGCACACCCGATTACATGGCCCCCGAGCAGATCGGCGGCGGCGTGGTCGATGGTCGCGCCGATATTTATGCGCTCGGGGCACTGACGTACCGCTGCCTGACCGGCCAACGCTTGTATCCCGGTGGCGCACAGGAGGTGCTGCTCGGCCACCTGCGCGGCGATGCGCCCGCCGCCAGCGCTGCCAACCCGCAGCTGCCACCCGCGCTCGACGCGATCCTCGCACGCGCACTGGCGCGCGACCCGGCCGCGCGCTACCCGACCGCCGGGGCATTTGCGGCCGATCTGGTGCGAGCCACCGCAGCGGCGCACGGCGATAATCCGGTACGGCCGCAGCATTCCCCGATCGCTGACCAGCGCTCAGGAATGCTGCGGCCCTACGATCCCGCCGCGCCGCGCCCCGCCGATCCCGCCACGCCGCACGCCGGAATGCTTCGCCCCGCCGATCCCGCCGCGCCGCGCGCTACCGCTTCGCCCCTCCTGTGGCGAACGATTCCGGTGATTATTGCGATCGTCGGGATCGTGATTGCCGGCGGCGGGCTGCTGTATGCCATGAATCTGTACTTTGCCGCGCCGCCACCCGTCGCGATTATCGCGACCGCCACGCCCACGACGACGGCAACTTCGCCGCTGACGCCGACGATCGCAACACCCACGATTGCGACGTCAACATCGACACCATCGCTGGCACCATCGGCGGAGCCGAGCGCGCTGCCAACCCGCACGGTGCTGCTGCCGACACCCAGCGCCACATTGCAACCCACGCCCGAGCCATCGGTGACACCACCACCGACGGCGACCCGTGCGCTGCCCACGGCAACACTGCCGCCCCCCGCCACAGCGACGCTGGCTCCAGCG
>JAYUYF010000036.1:0-5751 GCA_043752605.1 Roseiflexaceae bacterium | reverse complement strand
TGCGCGTCATCCCGGTGGCCGCCGGAGCCGCGACGCTGGTCGATGAACTCGCGCCCGGTCGCACGGACGTGCAGGTGCTGGTAGGCGACCCGATGCCCGCGCCACCGCCGGATCCGCTCGCGCAGCCATTGTCGCAGCAGATCCGCCGCCGATTGTCGCTCGACACGAACCCGCTGCTCGCGGATCATATGGTAGGTATCCACGCAGTGCTACCGGCCATGCTTGCTGCCTCCTGGTGTGCCGAGGGCGCGGCACAGTCTGCGCCTGGCTGGTCGGTGCTGGCGGTCGAGAAGCTGGTTGTACACAGTGGCATCGTCTTCGATGCTGCGCCAGTTGGCGATTTCACACTGGATCTGCGCGAAACCGCGCGTGAAGCTGGAGTTATCCACGCCGAGGCGCGCATCAGCGGCGGGCTCGATGGCACACCCGCGCGGCCACGGTATCGCGCTGAGATCGTGCTCGCAACGCAACGCGCGGCGGCACCACAGCACGCGATCGACACCGCCGAGCGCCAGCCATTCGATGGCGCACAGCTCTACGATGAGGGCGCGCTGTTTCACGGGCCGCAGTTTCAGGGCATCACGCGTGTGTTGCGGATCGATGACGCCGGACTCGTGATGCATTGCCAGGTGCCCGAAGTAACTGCCGAGGCGCGCGGGCAATTTGGCGGGCGCGCACTCGACGGGCTGCTGGCCGATGTGCTCTATCAGGGGCTGGTGGCGTGGGTACGGCGGGTGCGTGGCGTGGCGAGTTTGCCACTCGCGGTGGCGCGCATCACACTGTACGATGCCCGGGCGGATGGGCAGCTGCTCGCGCAGGTGACGGTGCGCGAGAATACGCCGACCAAGACTGTGGCCGATATCATCGCCACCAACCGCGCCGGGCAGGTCGTGATGGAACTTGTGGGTGCCGAGGTCACGCTCAGCCCACGGCTGAATGAGCTCTTCGCGAGGAGGGCACTGGAGATACGATGACCCCCAGCACCGCGACGGCCACGCCCGAGGCGAAGTTTACGCGCAACGATCTCGGGATGCTCATGACCGTCGCGATCTGGGGGGCCAACATCACGGTGGCGAAACAGGTCTTCCTCGCCATGACACCCGGCGCATTTATCGCACTCCGGTTCGGCCTTGCGTCTGTTCTGCTCGCACTGCTCGTGGTGGGGCGTGGCGGTACGCTACGCGCGTCGCGTGCCACCTGGCTGCACGCGCTGTGGGTTGGCATCATCGGCAACAGTGTCTACCAGTTACTCTTTATGAATGGCCTCAATCGCACGACGGGAGCCAACACCGCGCTGCTGATCGCCACCGCACCGGTTTTCACCGCATTGTACGAAGTCTTTCGTGGCCGCGAGAAGCCCTCACGCGCCGGGTGGGCGGGCATCGCCCTCTCGTTTCTCGGCATGGTACTGGTACTGAGCGCACGCGGCGCGGCGCTTGGCGGCACGACGCTGGTGGGCGACCTGATGATTCTGGGCGCGGCGGTGTGCTGGGCGATCTACACCGTGGGCGCGCGGCCGCTGCTCGCCGAGCACTCGGCGCTGAAGGTGACCGCGATGACGATGCTGACCGGCACGCCGCTGCTGTTGCTGCTCGGCGCACCCGCGCTCGCGACGACACAATGGGCCGCGCTGCCGCCCGGCGCGTGGGGCGGGGTGGCGTACTCGACGCTGCTGGCGATCGTCGTCTGTTACTGGATCTGGTACGGCAGTGTACGGCGCGTGGGTGCCATCCGCACCGGCATCTACGGCAATCTGGTACCGGTGTTTGGCGTGCTCACTGCTGCGCTGGTGCTCAGCGAGCCGCTGTACCCGTTGCAGGGCGTGGGCGCGGCGGCGATCCTCGGCGGGCTGTGGCTCTCGCGGCGGTAGCGGGCGGCGGGTTTGCCCGCGAGGCCACGAAGAACAAGGGCATGCAACACCTCCAGGTGTTTATATCACCCGCTCTCAGGATACCGTTCAAGCACAAGTAATCGCGCGCGCTCCGCTATCAAATCAAGACGATTTATTTTAAGTAATCGCGTTGTCACTCGCCCGGTGCTTGTCAGCGGCTCGATTACACCTGTATTATGTAAAATGAAATGATCGCTCCACTGATTCTGACGAGGATGAAAAAGTGGCACAATCAGCCCGGTATCTGGATCGATTGACGCCAGATCACTGCCTTTGTAGCGATTACAATCTGCACATGCAAGACAAAGATTCTCCGCGATTGTCGCACCACCATGTTTTTCGGCGTAAATATGATCGATTTCGTGCGAGAAGTACGTATTATCCTCATGGAGATGGCAATACTCACAACGTGATGCCGCACGCATCATGACAAGACGTCGAAGATGATCTGGGATATGGGTCATGCCTGTGCAGCCAACAGTTCACGTGCCCGGAGTTTTAATCTCCGCACAAAATGTTCAACTTGCAAAAATGCGTCTAGCTCAATACGGTCTGCATCCATCAAGTTACCATCGCGGTTGCGATCGAGTAACTCGCTGAGACGTGCCTGCGCAGCTGGTGATGGACGTAATCCGATAATTGTATCGGGTGTAGGTGCGGCAAGCAGCACATCGATGATCTCATCCGCAGGAGATACTTGTTGCCGTGCAGGTTCCATGGCCGTTTACTCCAGTATTGTATCGTGTTGCTGCATAGTATAGCACTGCAACTTGCGTAGCTGGTGCAGTCGGGTGGAACTCTTGCAGGGCGTGGGAGCAGCGGCGATCCTCAGCGGGCTGTGGCTCTCGCGGCGGTAGCGGGCGGCGGGGCACGCAAAGCCGCGCAGGCACGCGGGAGTGGGGAGTGCATAAGCATCTTGTGGACGGACACGGGAGAAATAGACCTATGGCTGATACGGCATTTGATCTGCGCGTACTACAGGACAGCACACCCATTGGGACTTCTGCGCCGCTGAAGGGATTTGTGTTTGCTGCTGATGCCGAGCATACACCGATGACGCACGCAGCGCCCGGAGAAATTATTCGCAATCCGACTGATCAGCCGCCGTGGATTGTTGTTGACCATGTGCTGCAATTGCTGATCGTTGCGCGCTGGCCGGGAAAGCTGTGGGACCTTGAGGTGCTTGAGGTTGCAGCGGTGCAGCCCGTTGCGAGCGCACGCTATACCCGTGCAGTTGCGGTGCGGGTGCTGCACGCGCGGCCGGTAGCCGAGCTGTTTGGTGCGAACGGCGATCAGGTTGTTGCGGTGATCGATCGCGCACAGCGACTGACGTGCGCTGAGGTCGATGCACTGGCACCTGCGCGCAATGCTGCGCACCAGGCATTCTCGCGGGCGTGGAACATCTGGTTATCCCAAGTCGAGCCAGAGTCTCCCTATCACGGTGACGATCACAGCACAACGCTTGCGCTCAATGCGGCGGGCATGCGTTCGCCGATCGGTGCCGGGTTCACAGTCTTGAATTGGGCCGTCACTGAGCGTGCGCGGGCGCTGGTGGGCGCTGCCGCGTTTTTCACCGATACCGATGATACGGTAGCGCTCGTGCCAGATTGGGCGGCTGCACTCGAAGCACTGTTGCATGCGGCGATGGCGCTCGGTGCGCCAACCTGCGTTGCGCAGATGGACAGAGCAGTGCTTACTGCGGCCTGGGAGCAGATGATCGATGCGCCTTAGCGTAGATCTCAGCGCGTTTGGCCCGTGCGAACCTCACCCCCCGGCCCCCGCTCCAAATGGGAGAGGGGGGGGCGCAATTGTCGACGCGTTCAACCATTCTGAGACGCGCTGTAGCAGTACCACCACTGGCGGACGCACGTGAAGCCGTAAGCCGCAAAGGACGGGGGTTATCGATTAGTCCGTGCTATACTTTGTATCAAATCACCCGTACCGGCAAGGATACGAGAGAAGTATAACTATGGCTGATACTGCATTTCAGGTTCGTGTACCAAGCGCCTTACTTCAATTTGGTATCGACCAACAGGAAATCGAACGACGTGTCAACGAGTGGCTGGTGCTTTCACTTTTCACGGATGGTCAGCTCTCGTCAGGCAAGGCTGCCCGCATTCTCAATATCAGCCTGCGTGCGCGAGGCATCGCATACATCAATTATATACCGGAAGAACTGGCCGACGAAATTGCGACGGTGAATACGCTTTTGAACGCATCGCACGAATGATAGTTGTCTCCAATACTACGCCGTTGATCGGTCTGGCGAACATTCAGCGTTTTGATCTCATTCATCATCTCTTTTAGCATCAGTCAAACGGTCATCGACACCATTCTCGGGCAGGTCAATTTATAGACAAACCGGCTGGCAATTCTGCGCGGGCTGTGGCTTGCGCGGCGGTAGGGTGTGGCGTTGGAACGGGGTGATAGGTTGCAGGGTATACCACGAGGATGCGCTGAATCGCGCCGCTACGGGCTGGGAGAACAGAGCGCCAAGAATAATTCGTCGCGTGTCAATCGTAGTTTGTAGCGCGAACCATGCACAAGCAAGGCTTCACAATTCGTCGCAGTTCACCCGATACTGCACTGATAGGTGCGCTCCGAGGTCACCATCGACTGTCGCGGCGGGGTCTGTACCTTCTCGCAGTGTTTTTCGTCGCCACACTCGGTCTCTGGGTGTGGCTAGGACTTGTTCCACGAGCAATGACCGCGTTTCTAGTAGCGATGTTCGTTATGTCAGTATTCACTGCGACGTGGAGCGTGCATGCAATCGTCCACGCTCCGGCAGACATCTGGCTCGGCGCAGAAGGTCTCCTGATTGAGCGACATAGCGGCAAGATACTGCTTCCCTGGGACACTGTGATGCAGGTGAGTTCGAGTATTACCTATCATCAAAACGGTGCGATCCAAGATTGTACGCTCGCAACATCTAATAGATTGGATCAGTTATTGCGTGCGCCGGTATCGCGCTCCGAGCACGAGCAAATCTGTACCTGCGGACATCACCTGACCTTTCCAGATATGGTGGCTATGATTTGCGATATCACATTTCCGATACGTTTTGCTAACGCCCAAAAACAGTATCATATTGGCGAAGAGGTCGATTTTTCACAATTGCGGTTAAGTCGCGTGGGTATCCATGTTCACCAGAAAACACTTCTTTGGGAAGATGTTGTAGCCACTTTTCAATCCATCGATGGTGGGTTCCTCGCGTTCTTCAGGCGCGGACTTGAGCGCCCATGGCATGTTATTCACTCAGCGGATTTGCCGAACCGCGATGTGCTGATCGCACTTATAACGACGGCTACAGACGCTCAGATATTATCAGTGCAGTATTGACACGTCCCCGCCGCCGTGCTATAGTCGCTGCATTATCCGCACTGCAACAGAAGGAGGTCGCATTGACACTACATGGGACAACACGCGTCGATTTCGCACGGTGCGCCGCGCGAAACCGATAGGTGCGCCTGTCGCTGTCTGCGACTCCTGCGCCGCCATAGCCACCGGGTAGCCACCGCCCCTCTGCGGTGATTACGGCTGTCGCGGTTTCTCGATCTCGTTTTTTGCTCCAGGCACATCTCGCGGCGCACCTGTGCGTCGTGGCGTGATCACGCTATGCGCCGCTGTTCATCGGGTATGGACGGTGGCCGCACGGCTGCGTCGTGATTCGTGCTGAGATGGTATGACCTAGCAAAAGCGAGCGATATGTCTTCCAAACAGAGAAAACAGAGCTACGAGGCGAGCGAGCATGTTCAGCGCTGGTTGCGCGAACAGGGAACCGAGGCCGAGCAGGGCGAGTTCAACCCGTCGTTTCTGATCGCGCGGCGCGACGCCGACTGGCTGTTGTCGTCGCTGGCGGT
>JAYUYF010000035.1:0-2235 GCA_043752605.1 Roseiflexaceae bacterium | reverse complement strand
CGGCGCGCACGACACCCGTGCCAATCGCAGCGGCGGCGTTGTCGCCACCACCCGCGATGACGGGCAGGCCGATGGGCAATCCCAGCTCGCTGGCGGCTTCGCGGGTCAGGTGGCCGGTAATCTGTGGCCCCTCGAAGACCTGCGGCAACCAGGCGCGCGGAATTTCGAGCGCGGCCAGTACCTCACTGCTCCAATCGCGCGTGTGCAGATCGAGCAACAGCGTGCCCGCCGCATCCGCCGCATCACACGCCGCATCGCCCGTGAGCCGCAGGCGGATGTAATCTTTGGGCAAGAGCACACGCGCCACGCGCGCATAACGCTCGGCCTCGTGATTGCGCAACCACAGGATTTTGGGAGCCTGAAAGCCGGTGAGCGCCGGGTTGCCCGTGATCGCGATCAGACGCTCGGCACCAACACGCTGCGTAATTTCGGCACATTCGGCTACGGTACGCTGGTCATTCCAGAGCAGCGCCGGGCGGATCACCGCATCGTAGGCATCGAGGAATACCGCGCCGTGCATCTGACCCGTCAGACCCAGGCCGACGATCTGGCTGCGCTCGACACCCGCGCGGGCAAGTACTTCACGCAACGCGGCGCGTGCCCCCGACCACCAGTCGATCGGATCTTGCTCGCTCCAGAGCGCGCGCGGTGTGTAAATTGGGTATTCACTGAGCGCCACGGCCAGCACAACACCATCAGCATCGGCGAGCAGCGCCTTGGCACCGCCGGTGCCGATATCAAGACCGAGCAGGTAGCTCATCATCGTCCTCACACTAGCCATCAGACGTATGATTGTACTGCGCAGTAGAACACGTGGCAAGTCATCATTGCGCAACCGTCAGTCCCGGCGGTGCGTATCTTGAGTATAATACGAGCAGCGTATAAAGTGGGGGGAGAAGCGATGCAGCCTATGGCTCGTCTGATCGGCATTGGCTATCTACTCGTCTGCCTGGCGAGTATCGCCGCGACCGCGTTCATCGGGCCACTGGGCTACGCGCCCCTTCCGCTTGGTATTGGCCCGGCTCAGGAGCCGGTGGTCGTCACGATCTGGTACGGCACCGAGAAGCGCGAGTGGCTCGAAGAGTCGGCGCGGCGTTTTGCGGCCACCAATCCACGTGTCGGCAGTCGGCCGGTTGAGATCGTGCTACGCGGCGTGGGGTCGCGTGCGATCCCGCTGCGTACTGCCACAGAGGATTTTGGCAGTGATGGTGCGCCAACGGTTATCAGCCCGGCGAGCAGCATCTGGGTCGAGGTGCTCAAAACCGAGTGGGCTGGCCGCAACGTGGGGGCAGCACCAATTGTGCTGGAGGGGCCTGATGCGCCGCAGCCGCTGGCGCTGACACCGCTGGTGCTGGTGATCTGGGATGAGAGCGCGAAGCTGCTGTGGGATGATGCGAGCCAGATGGACTGGCAATCGATCCACGATGCGCTGGCAGATCAGGAGGGTTGGGTGGGCGTGGCCAAAAAGCGCGGCTTCGCACCCGGCTCACCCGAGTATCAGAGTGCCGAGCAGCGCGGCTATGTCAAATTCGGGCACACCTCACCGCTCACCTCAAACAGCGGCGCACAGGCGCTCACACTGCTGGCCTACGGCTACCACAACAAAGTGCGCGATCTGCAGGTCAGCGATATCACCAACCCCGAATTCCAGCAATGGTTGTTCAACATCGAGAACGCCGTGCTCGAGTTTGGCGATAGCACCGGCACCTTTATGACCAACATGGTGCAATTTGGGCCGAGTAAATACGACATCGTGGCGGTCTATGAGAACGTCGCGCTCGAAAATATTGCCACCGCACGCAACCGCTGGGGCCAGGACATCCGGATCTACTATCCGCCTGCCACGGTATTTAGCGATCACCCGTACGCGATCCTCGATGCGCCGTGGGTGACAGATGACCAGCAGCAGGGTGGCCGACTGTTTCGCGATTTCTTGCTGACACGCCCGATCCAGGAGTTGGCGCTGCGCGGCATCGACCCGGCGCAACCGTATGGCTTTCGCCCGGCAGATCCAAACGTGCCGATCGTTGACAATGATGCCAATAATCCCTTCAACCGGTTCCGCGATTACGGCGTGCGCGTCGATGTCCCACAGGTCGTCGAGACACCTTCGGGTGATGTGGTCAACACGCTGCTCGAGTTCTGGCGCCGCCGGATCAATAAATAACGATACGTCATGCAGGGAGCGCGTCGCAGCAGGCTGCAACGCTCCGTGTGCGGGCAACATAGAAGGAG
>JAYUYF010000034.1:0-5764 GCA_043752605.1 Roseiflexaceae bacterium | reverse complement strand
AACGCACTGTTTGCGGAATATCTTCGTACAGAACTCATGCATCCACGAATACCTGCACTTCGTCTCGCGTAGCATATATGTCACGATCGTAAGTCCTGGACATGCTCCTTTGCCCCTTCCATAGAGGCTTGCAACGAGGGGTGCAATAGTCGTGCCATCTTGTACCACGTAATGACGTAGCATAGCGCGATTTTGCTCGGAATACGCGTACAGTCCAATGTTCTGATAAGTAATGTTGTGTATGTCGGGATAAACCCTACAGTGCTCGGCGGCGCAGCGCGAATAGCCACTTGGTTGCTGTCAACAGCGACGTGTTGATAACGAAGTCGTGTTCGGCGTGGAGCCGCCGATCTCCAATAGCAGGCTGCCGAAAACACACCCCCAGACGCACGTCTTTCTCTGAAGAATGGGCTGATTCTTGCTCTCTGGTTGGGGATACGCATACGAAGAGAGGTTTTCATGGCCAAGAGTCGTTTGGAAAAAGCCGTCCTGCTCGTTATTGTGCTTGCGCCGCTCGTCGGCACCGTCGGCGCAATCGCCTTGCTCTGGCAGCATCTCGTCACCTGGCGCGATGTCGCCATCCTCCTGGGCATGTATCTCATCACCGGGCTGGGCATCACGATCGGCTACCATCGTATGCTGACCCACCGCAGTTTCGAAGCCCACCCGGCAATTCGGTTCACGTTTCTGGCGCTCGGCGCGATGGCGGTCGAGGGGCCGGCGCTCACGTGGGCATCGAACCACATCAAGCACCACGCCACGACCGATACCGCCGACGACCCGCACAGCCCGCTGGCCGGCTTCTTTCACGCCCACATGGGCTGGTTCATCACCGGTCCTAACGCCGACCTGGACACCTATGGCGCGTGGTTGCGCAAGGATCGCATGGTGGTCTTTATCAGCCGGACGTTCTTCGTCTGGGCGGTTCTTGGCTTCGTGCTGCCCTACCTGCTTGGCGGGTGGACCGGCGTGCTGTGGGGCGGGCTCGTACGCGTGTTTCTCACCCACCACGTGACCTGGAGCGTCAACTCGGTGTGCCACACGTTTGGCGCACGCCCGTTCGACACCGGCGATATGAGCCGCAACCAGTGGCTGGTGGGGCTGCTCGCATTCGGCGAGGGCTGGCACAACAATCACCACGCCTTCCCACGCTCGGCCTTTCACGGTCTGCGCTGGTGGCAATTCGACCTGTCGGCCTATGTCATCCGCGTCCTGGAGCGGGTTGGCCTGGTGTGGAAGGTGTGGCGCATTCCTGCCGCACGCCTTGCGGAGAAGACCGGTGCCGCGCCCACACGCCCTGCCGAGTGAGACCCCTGCGTGCGGAATATGCGGCACTGCGCGCGGCGCGCCAGCGGCAAACAACGCGCGCGTTCACGGCGCAGTATGCCGTGTAGTCAGGTGTTCATGTGTTTGACATCGCGTCTGACCACGCTATACTACGAATTAGTAATTCGTAGTATAGCGTAGCTGGTAGTACATGAGCGGTGGTGAACGTCGCAGACGGCCGACCCAGGTCGATATCGCCCGTGACGCGCAGGTATCACAGACGACCGTCTCGCAGGTGCTCAGCAACAACACAGCGATCACCGTCCCCGCGGAAACTCGCCAGCGCGTGCTCGATGTTGCGCGGCGGCTGGGGTATGTCCCCGATCGTGCGGCGCGCAGCCTGCGCACGGGCAAGACGCAGAGTATTGCGGCCATTATTCCAGATATCACGAACCCGTTCTACCCGGCATTTGTGCGTGGTATTCAGGATATTGCCGACCAACACGACTATGATGTCGTGACATTCAACAGCGACGGGCAGGCGGCGAAGGAACAGCGCTGCCTGCGTGTACTGCTCGAAGGTCGCGCCGATGGTGTGATTGCGGTGCTCTTTCATACCAGCGCGCATGACCTGCTACGGCTGCTGGATCGCGATATCGCGGTTATCCGGCTCGAAGCGCGCTACAAACCACCAGGGCCACGACCACTCGATAGCCTGTACATCGACAACAGTGCTGCAGCGGCCAGTGCAGCACGGTATCTGGTCGAACGTGGTCACCGGCAGATTGGGATTATTACGAGCACCGTCGGGCCAGGACCCATGCGTCTGCAAGGGTACACCGAGGTGCTTGGGGCGCACGGCTGTAGCATCGACGAGACGCTGGTACAGTTTGGCGACTTTACATTTGAAAGCGGGAGTGCGTGCGCCGCGCGATTGCTCGCACACAGACCGCAACCGACGGCCATCCTGGCGGCAAACGATCTGATGGCGCTTGGTGCGCTGGCTGCCATTCGCGCGCATGGACTGCGCGTTCCCGAAGACATCGCGCTCGTAGGCTTCGACGATATTCAATCAGCGGGGGTCGTAACTCCGGCATTGACGACCGTCGGGGTAGCGCAATTTCAGCTCGGGCGGCGCATCGCAGAGATGCTCTTCGAGCGGCTCGACAGCCGTGCGACCGGCGGCGGGCGGTGCGAAGCTTTTCCGACACAGCTCGTGATCCGTGCGTCGGCATAGGCTATGATGCCAGACGCACCACACGGTGGTCGCAAAGGCTAAGCAACGATCCAGTCTGTAGCAGGAGGAACACGCATGCCACTCCCATCTGATTATGTCGAACGCGTCTACGCCGGTGTGCTGGGCAAGATCATCGGCGTCTATCTTGGCCGCCCGTTCGAGGGCTGGAGCTACGAGCGCATCATGGCCGAACTGGGTGATATCACGGGCTATGTACACGCGCAGCGCGGCGTGCCGCTGATTGTCACCGACGATGATATCACGGGCACCTTTACCTTTTTGCGCGCGCTGCCAGACTATGGCAACCGGCGCGATCTGACCCCGGCACAGATCGGGCAGACCTGGCTCAACTATATCATCGAAAACAAGACAATCCTGTGGTGGGGCGGTATGGGCAACTCCACTGAGCACACCGCCTACCTGCGCCTCAAGCGCGGTATTGCCGCCCCGGCGAGTGGCTCGATTGCACTGAACGGGCAGGTCGTGGCCGAGCAAATCGGCTCGCAGATCTTTATCGACGGGTGGGCGATGGTGACGCCGGGCGATCCCGCGTTCGCGGCCGATCTGGCGCGCCGTGCCGCATCCGTGAGCCACGATGGTGAGGCGATCTATGGTGCGCAGCTGATCGCTGCGATGGAGGCACAGGCGTTTGTCGAGCACGACCTCAATACGCTACTTGATGTTGGTCTCTCCTGCATCCCGCGCGACTCGGTGACCGCACGCATGATCCACGACATTCGCGAATGGCACGCGGAGACGCCCGACTGGCGCACTGCACGTGAGTTGCTCGCGCGGCACTACGGCTACGCGCGTTACGGTGGCAATTGCCATATAATCCCCAATCACGGGCTGATTATCCTGTCGCTGTTGTATGGCGATGATGATTTTGCCAGGTCGCTGCAGATCGTCAATACCAGCGGCTGGGATACCGATTGCAACTCGGGCAATGTCGGCTGTCTGCTCGGGATCAAGAACGGGCTGGCCGGGATCGATGCGAGCGCGTATGACTGGCGTGGCCCGGTGGCCGACCGGTTGTATCTGCCCACCGCCGAGGGCGGACGCGCGATCAGTGATGCGGTCGCAGAGACGTATCAGGTGGTCAACATCGGGCGCGCGCTGGCCAACCAGCCGCCACTCGCACCAAAGGACGGCGCGCGTTTTCACTTCTCGCTGCCGGGTAGCGTACAGGGCTTTCTCGCCGAGGACGCGCTGACGCTGCGCAACGCGCCGTCGCCCGATGGCAGCAACTGTCTGGCACTGGAGCTGCCGCACGGTGGAAGCGGGCAGGCGGCGACCGCTACGTTTACGCCGCCCGAAGCACTCACCATGGTTGGCTACACATTGCTGGCAGCCCCCACCCTCTACCCCGGCCAGACGGTGCGCGCCCGCGTGACTGCCGCCGCCGCCAATCAGCAGGACGCGCGGTGTCATCTGTTTGTACGCGCCTACAATACACACGACCAGCTCGACACCTGTTCGACCGACGCCCGCTCGCTGGCGCCTGGCACGACAGCGGAGCTCGACTGGACGATCGCTGCCACCGATGGGCAGCCGATCGCTCAGGTGGGCATCGCGGTTGCAAGCGCGGCTGCTGCGGTGGTTTACCTCGAGATGCTTGACTGGCGTGGCGAGCCGGATGCCGTATTCAAACGACCTGACGCGGGCGGCAAAGTCTGGCGGCGCGCCTGGGTCGAAGCGATCGACCAGTGCGATGGCTGGTGGCCCGAAACGTTTCGGCTGGTGCACAACGACGGTCGCGGTATGCTCAGCACGGGTACGCGTGAATGGCAGCGCTACACGGTCACGACGACCATCACGCCGCATATGTGTGATGCGTGCGGCGTTGCGGCGCGTGTACAGGGATTGCAGCGCTACTACGCCCTGCTGATGACCCAAACACACGCAGGGCAGCGCGTCGCGCGTATCATTCGTATGCTGGATGGCGAAACCGTATTGCACGAACTCCCGTATGACTGGGCGTTTGGTGTACCGTACGCGCTGACGCTCCACGTCAACGGATCTGCCATCCGTGCGCAGATCAGCACAGCAGGGCAATCCGCGTGTGAACTCGTCGCCACCGACAACAACCTTACCGACGGTGGCATCGCGCTGATCGTCGAGAACGGGCGGGCGGGCACCGACGACGTGCGGGTCGCGTAGCGTGCAGTACACGGGGCAAGCAGCTGCGCTGAGCGCGGCTGCTTGCGGCTATTGTCGTGCTCGGTGACCGCAGCGCATCCGTTATACGCGTGGTATTGAGCGCCGTATCCTGGCCGCCAGAGCAGAATTGCAGGGATGTGGTCGTCTGCCCGCCGGTGGTCTCGGTTGCTCAGGTGCCATCGCCAGTGTCGCACGGAGCCGCCGTGGGCCGGGTGCGGCTGCGCGCCGCCGCGGCAGGTCGCCGCAGTGTACTGCGCTGTCCCATGGGTGGTTGGGTGTGACGGGGCCCATAGCTTTGTGCGGAAAGCGATCAACATACCATTTGAAGGAGAGCGCTATCCAGAAGCATTCAATCTGGCTGATGTCGTTATGACCGGGGCACCACCAGAAGCACAAAATCATATCTTGCTCTTTTTGGCGGACCGGGGGGCACTATTTATGGCTCCCCTCGCTCAACCACACCAGTATCGTCTGATTGCCGCCGAACCCGCAGGCTCAGCAGCAATCAAACGCGACGATCCAACCCTGACAGATGTTCACGCCTGGTGGCAAGACCGTGTTCAGTACCCACCTGCTCAAAACATTAACATACTCCAAGCCACGTGGTTGTCACGCTTTACTATTCATCGGCGCATGGTTTCACGCCTCCGCGACCAACGCGTGTTACTCGCTGGTGATGCTGCCCATATTCATAGTCCGGCCGGAGCTCAGGGGATGAATGGCGGTATTCAAGATGCCATTAATCTTGGCTGGAAATTAGCCCTTGTTATGCACGGCCGTGCCCAAGAAGCATTGCTTGATACCTACGCCGAGGAGCGGCTTCCCATAACCCATACCGTGCTGCGAGCGACCCACCTTTTCACCAAGATGGCGACCGTGCAGCCCAAAGGGCTCCGTATGCTCCGCAACCGGATTATGGGCATCGTTTTAAACACACCACTCCAACGACATGCGGTAAAGATTGCGGCCGGGTTAACGGTGCATTATTGTCGTAGCTCCCTCGTTTGCAGCAGACAAAAAGCTGTTGTACCACGCGTGGCCGCATGGTTTGCGCGACGTCGCCTACTCCGTGCTGGCGAACGGGCACCTGATGTGGTCTTT